>CAZYGO010000032.1:0-4141 GCA_964647455.1 uncultured Rhizobium sp. | reverse complement strand
CCCCGCTGCAATCGCCCCCGCCGATACCGTCAGCAACAGGCTGAGTGCCTTGCCCCGCAATACTGAACGCAACATTCTTTTCTCCGAGTTGTTGTTTCAAACAACCCGGGCGAGACCCCCGACGCAGGTAACGGGCCGACTGGATGCGGCTTTCGTCGCCTGACGTAAAGGTTAGCAAGCAGCGTGCCAACGCGAGACACGCACAAAGCGGCGAAAAATGGCGCGCAGGAAAATGCAGGTGGTGCGGCGATGCTTACGGCGCGGGCAATGTGACCATTAGGTGAAGGCAACGGCGCAAAAGCGGCGGCCTGCCGACAATTGCATCATGCAGCGCCTTGAGGGCTGGCACACGGGCCGGGCGGAGCGTGCGCGAGACGGCGATTCGCGCCGCATGACGTGCGCCGGCTTGCCCCCAGGAAAGCCTTCTCCCATCCAAATGGCTGGCCGGATTGCAGAATTTTCGGCGTGCGACGGCAGCGAGCCGTGCCATACTGGCCGCAACAAGAAGAAGTCCAGGGGGAAACTTCATGCCAAACACGACCCGATGGCTCGTCGCGGCAACGCTTATATATGTGCTGGCCGCCCCGGCGGTTGTGGCGAAGACCACCGACTACCAGACCAATCTCGGTCCGATGCCGCTGGACGACGAGACCAAGCAATTCATCGCCGGGCGCGGCGACGCCACGGCCAGCTATGACGGCAAGACCCTGACGGTGAAAGGCAGCTTCAGGGGACTGCCGTCCAACGCCACCGAGGCACATCTTTTCCTCAGCGAACATATCGGCGTGCCGGGGCGGCAGGTGCTGGACCTCGTTGTTTCGAAATCCACCAGCGGGATGCTTTCGGGCAGCTTCAACCTCACCGCCGAGCAGGCTGACGCGCTGCGGCGCGGCTGTCTTTATATCCAGATCAACAGCGAGAAGGCGCCCCCCGGCTATAGCTGGGGCCCGAAGGGCACGCTTTGGGGCTGGCTGCTGCCCAAGCATGCCACCGTCGGCCAGGGTGTGCCGCAGGCCGGCCACTGGTTCATTCCCCAACTCGACACGCCGTCGCGCTGAACCGGGAGAGCTGTGATGCACACCAGGACAACCCTGCTGGCCAGCGCCGCCTTCATCGCCGTCCTCGCCTGGAGCGCCAGCGCCCAGAACGCGGCCGGGCCGTTCACCCAAGGACAGGTCGACGCCGGACGTCAGGCCTACAATGACAATTGCGCCAACTGCCACCAGAACGATCTGTCCGGCGCCACTGACGCCCCGCCCCTGGCCGGCAGCGCCTTCATGGGCGCCTGGCGCGGCCGCACCACCGAAGCGCTGTTCAGCAAGATCAGCCGCTCCATGCCGCCGGGGCGCGGTGGCAGCATGGACGACGCCGCCTACCTGGCCATCACCGCCTATATCTTGCACGGCAATGGCGCCACCGCCGGCAATGAACCACTGACCGCCACCACCGGCGTTGGCATCGGCGCCGTCGCCAGCGGCACCATTCCCGCCGATGTCGCCACCCCACCGCAAGTGGCGCAGGCCGCCCCGGCGCCGTCCGCCAATGCCAATGTCGCCACCTCGGCCGGCTTCGCCCAGCCGGGACAGGTGGTGCGTTACGGCGATCCCGGCCGCTTCGCCCTACCCAGCCGGTTCGGCCTGCTCTTCAAGGGCGATATCAAGAACTATGTCCCCGTCACCGACGCCATGCTGACCCATCCGGCGCCGGGCGACTGGCTGATGATGCGCGGCAACTATCAGGGCTGGAGCTACAGTCCGCTGAAGCAGATCACCACCGCCAATGTCGGCCAGCTGCAGCTGAAATGGATGTGGTCGATGCCGGAGAACGGCACGATGGAGGACACCCCGATCGTCCATAGCGGCGTCATCTATATGTGGGGCACCGCCAACACCATCCAGGCGCTGGACGCCAAGACCGGCGAGCTGCTGTGGGAAAACCGCATCGGCCCGGCGGCGCGCGCGCCCGGGCCCGGCCCCTCGTCGGAAGAAACCCGCGCCATGGGGCTTTACGGCACCAACCTCTATGTCAACACGCCGCAAGGCTGGGTCTATGCCCTGGATGCCCGCACCGGCGAGGAAGTGTGGAAGACCAAAATCCACGACAATCCCAACCTGGGCAACTCCACCGGCGGCCTGATCATCATCAAGGGCCGCGTCATCGTCGGCATGACCAATTGCGGTCGTCCGGGCACGACCGACCATTGCTATATCAGCGCCTATGACGCCCAGACCGGCAAGCGCGACTGGAAGTTCGTCACCGTGGCGCTGAGCGGCCAGCCCGGCGGCGACACCTGGAACGGCATGCCCGACAATGACCGCAAGGGCGTCGAGACCTGGATCGCCGGCACCTATGATCCCGAACTCAACACCACCTATTGGGGCACGGCCCAGGCCAAGCCGTGGCGGCGCGACCTGCGCGGCAGCGGCCAGGGCGCCACGGAATACGCCAATTCCACCCTGGCGCTCAATCCGGAAACCGGGGCGCTGAAATGGTCCTACAACCATGCGCCGGGCGAGACCTTTGACCTGGACGAGGTCTTCGACCGCGTGCTGGTGGACCATGGCAAGGAAAAATCGCTCCTGACCATCGGCAAGGCCGGCATCCTGTGGAAGCTGGACCGGGTGACCGGCAAGTATCTCGGCCATGCCCAGACCGTGTTCCAGAACGTCTTCACCAGCATCGACCCCAAGACCGGCCATCCCACCTACCGCAACGATGTGATCGACCAGAAGGTGGACCAGTGGCTTTCCTCCTGTCCCGGTCCGGAAGGCGGCCACAACTGGCAGTCGGCCAGCTATCACCAGCCCAGCGACGCATTGATCATTCCGCTGTCGCAATCCTGCGTCTTCATGCTGGGCAACGGCTCGGAGACATATTTCGAGATGCCGGGATCGGACGGCAATCTGGGCCGGCTGTCCGCCTATCGCGCCAAGGACCTCAAGCCGCTCTGGTCGTTCCAGCAGCGGGCGCCGTTCCTGACGGCGGTGGTTTCGACCGCGGGCAATGTCGCCTTTGTGGGCGATTTCGACCGCGTCTTCCGCGCCATCGATACCAAGACCGGCAAGACACTGTGGAAAACCCGGCTGGGCACCACGGTGCAAGGCTACCCGGTGAGTTTCATGGTGGACGGCAAGCAGTACATCGCCGTCACCACGGCGCTGGGCGGCGGCAGCCCGCAGCTCAAGCCCGGCACCATGCTGGGCGAAGTGCACCGGCCCGCCACCGGCTATGCGCTCTATGTCTTCGGCCTGCCCGACGCCAAGCCCGCGGGCGGCAAGAAGTAGGAGGCGTTCATGCGACTGGTTCTTGCTGCCGCTCTCAGCCTGGCCGCTATCGGCGTCCTGCATGCCCAGCCAGCCCCCGGCGACTGGACCTCTTACGGCCGCGATGCCGCAGCGACGCATTATTCCCCGCTGACGCAGATCACGCCCGCCAACGTCAACAGGCTGAAGGTGGCCTGGAGCTTTCACATGGCAGCGGGCGCGCCGCCGGGACCGGGCGGCCAGCCGGCGCGGGCGCTGGCCTCGCAGGCAACACCGCTGGTGATCGGCGGCATTCTCTATCTTTCGACGCCGCAGGGCCGCATCCTGGCGCTGGATGGAGTCACGGGCCGGCAGGTGTGGAGTTATGTCATCCCCGACAATGCCCGGCCTTCGGCGCGCGGCATGGAATATTGGCCGGGCGAGAAAGGCCATGACCCGGAACTGCTGTTCGGCACCTCCGACGGCAAGCTGCGGGCGCTGAGCGCCAAGACCGGCCAGCCGGTTGCCGGTTTCGGCGACAATGGCGAGGTCAATCTGCGCACGCCGGAGGTCATGAATGGCCTGAACAATGCCCTGGCGTTGTCGTCGCCACCCATCGTCTATCGCGACCTGGTCATTACCGGCGGACAGACGCAGGAACAGCCGGTGAAGGGCTCGTCCGGCGATGTACGGGCCTGGAACGTGAAGACCGGCAAGCTGGTCTGGACCTTCCACACTATCCCCCGTGCGGGCGAGCCGGGCTTCGAGACCTGGGCGCCCGGCAGCACGGCCCAGCGCTCCGGCGTCAATGTCTGGAACATGATGACGGTGGATGCGGCGCGCGGCATCGCCTATCTGCCCATTTCCGCCCCCACCGTGGACCGCTGGGGCGCCGACCG
>CAZYGO010000031.1:0-3918 GCA_964647455.1 uncultured Rhizobium sp. | reverse complement strand
GACGACCTTGAGGCCATTGAGGACGGCGGCGCCGACAATGATCGCGGTGCCGTGCTGATCGTCATGAAACACGGGAATGCGCATGCGCTCGCGCAGGCGCCGCTCGATCTCGAAACATTCCGGCGCCTTGATGTCTTCCAGGTTGATGCCGCCGAAGGTGGGCTCCAGCGCCGCCACAACCTCGACGAAACGGTCCACTTCGCCCGCGTCCACTTCCAGGTCGAAGACATCGATGCCGGCGAACTTCTTGAACAGCACCGCCTTGCCTTCCATCACCGGCTTGGAGGCCAGCGGGCCGATATTGCCCAGCCCCAAGACGGCGGTGCCGTTGGAGATCACCGCCACCAGATTGCTGCGGGCGGTGAGGTCGCGGGCCGCGGCGGGATCGGCGGCGATGGCCTCGCAGGCGGCGGCAACCCCGGGCGAATAGGCCAGCGCCAGGTCGCGCTGGTTGGCCATGCGCTTGGTGGCCTCGACCGACAATTTTCCCGGCCGGGGGCTGCGGTGATAGTCGAGCGCGGCTTTGCGAAAATCCTCGTCCATGCGGAAAAAACATCCCCTGTGCCAATATGCCGGAAACTGGCCGCGCGGGGGGGCAAAAGCAACCGTTTTTACCCCCGGAACGGCCCCCCATTCGTCACGTTTCCGCTCCGGGCGGGGCCGGGGCATACTCCGGAGGATTCGCCCCGGACGGCCCTTCAGAAGCCAGCGGAGAAACCAATGCAGCTTGGAATTGTCGGCCTGGGCCGCATGGGGGCCAATATCGGCCGCCGCCTGATGAAAGCCGGCCACCAGGTGGTCGGCTTCGACGCCGCGCCCGAAGCCGTCAAGGCGCTGGAAGGCGCCGTCCCCGCCGCCGACCTGGCCACCCTGGTCGCGGCCCTGGCGCCGCCCCGCGCCGTCTGGGTGATGCTGCCGGCCGGCCGCATCACCGAGGAAACCATCGCCGATCTGGGCCGGCTGCTGTCGCCGGGCGACACCGTCATCGATGGCGGCAACACCTTCTACAAGGATGATGTCCGCCGGGCCAAGGCACTGGCCTCCAAGGGGATCGAGTATGTCGATTGTGGCACCTCGGGCGGCGTCTGGGGGCTGGAGCGCGGCTATTGCATGATGATCGGGGGGGCCAAGGCCACGGTGGACCGGCTCGATCCCATCTTCGCCGCCCTGGCGCCCGGCGCTGGCAGCATCGAGAAAACGGCCGGGCGCGAAGGCCGTGATCCCCGCGTCGAACAGGGCTACATGCATTGCGGTCCCGCCGGCAGCGGCCATTTCGTCAAGATGGTGCACAATGGCATCGAATACGGCCTGATGCAGGCCTATGCCGAAGGCTTCGACGTGCTGCGCGGCAAGAATTCGCCCGACCTGCCGGAGGAACATCGTTTCAACCTCAATTTGCCGGACATCGCCGAGGTCTGGCGCCGCGGCAGCGTGATCTCCTCCTGGCTGCTGGACCTGACGGCCGGGGCCCTGGCCCAATCGCCATCGCTGGAGGGCTTTGGCGGCAAGGTCGCCGACAGCGGCGAGGGCCGCTGGACGATTGACGCGGCGGTGGAGGAGGCGGTGGCGGTGCCGGTGCTGGCGGCTTCGCTGTTCGCGCGTTTCTCTTCGCGGATGGAGAAGAATTTCGGCAACCAGTTGCTTTCGGCCATGCGCCACGCCTTTGGCGGCCACAAGGAAGGCGAGATCAAGCCGATGAGCCGGGAATCCATGCCATGAGCGGGATTGCCGGCCGCCTGGAAGTGGTGAAGGACGCCGATGCGCTGGCGGCGCGCGCCGCCGACATCGTCGCCGAGAAGATCAGGGGTTGCGACGCGCCCTTTCGCCTGGTGCTGTCGGGAGGCGCGACGCCGGTCTCGACCTATCGCGTGCTTGCCGGGCGCGGCGACATCGACTGGGCCTGTATCGAGATCTTCCTCGGCGACGAGCGCTTCGTGCCGCCCGACCATCACGACAGCAACTACCGGATGATCCGCGAGACGCTGCTGGCCGGCGCCAGTGTCCGCCCCCGCAAATTTTTCGCCATTCCCACCGACGACACCCCACAAAGCGCCGCCGCCCGCTATGACGAGATGCTGCGCCAGCAATATGGCGCCGGTGAGCTCGAGGCCGGCGTGCCGCTGTTCCACCTGACGCTGCTGGGACTGGGCGATGACGGCCACACCGCCTCGCTGCTGCCCGGCCAGCCGGTGTTGCAGGAAAAGGCGCGCTGGGCCGCGCCGGTGCCGGAAGGCCGCGCCGAGCCGCGCATCACGCTGACTTATCCGGCGCTGAACGCCAGCCGGACCATCCTGTTTCTGGTATCCGGCGCCGCCAAGCGCGATGCCCTGGCGCAGGCGCGCGGCGGCGCCCTGCCGGCGGGCGGCCTTTCGCCCATGGGCGAGGTGATCTGGCTGGCCGATGCCGCCGCCGCCGATGCCGACGATCCGGGATACGGCTTCTGATGGCCGGACCCTATAAAAGAATCCTGGCCTTCGATATCGGCGGCACCGGCCTCAAGGCGGCCGTGGTGAATGCGAAGGGCGTCTTTCTCAGCGAAAGGCTGCGCGTGCCGACGCCGCATCATTGTCCGCCCGGGAAGATGGTGACGCTGCTGGTGGAGATGGCGCGGCCTCTGGGCGCCTTCGACGCCATCACCATCGGCTTTCCCGGCTATGTGAAACGCGGGCTTGTCCATACCGCCCCCAATCTCGACACCAGGGCCTGGGCCGGATTTCCGCTGGAGAAGGCCCTGTCGCGCGCCCTGGGCAAGCCGGCGCGGCTGCTCAACGACGCCGATGTGCAGGGCCTGGCGGCCATCAAGGGCAAGGGGCTTGAACTGGTGGTGACGCTGGGCACCGGCTTCGGCACGGCCTGGTTCCGCGACGGCGAGCTGCTACCGCACCTGGAATTCGCCCATGTGCCGGTGCATCACCACCATCACGATTTCGACACCTGGATCGGTGAAGCCCATCGGCGCAAGATCGGCCACAAGAAATGGACCAAGCGGGTGAAGAAGACCTTCGAGATTCTCGCGACCGTCTTCAACTATGACCATCTCTATGTCGGCGGCGGCAACGCCAACCGCATAGATTTCGAACTGCCGGCCCATGTCAGCCTCATCCCCAACGAGGACGGCATGGCGGGCGCCGCTTTCGTCTGGAATCCGAAAGGCGCTAGGGCGTCTTCCGGAAAGCGGAAAACGCCAGGCAGACAAAGCCGGCGATAAGGCAGGCGCCGCCAACCGGCGTCACCGGGCCGAGCCATCCGGGCGCCCCCAGCGCCAGGCCATAGAGCGAGCCCGAAAACAGCACGATGCCGGCGCAAAAGAAGGCGGGCGAAAGCCGCGCCCCGGCCAGCGCCGCCAGCGCCATCGCCAGTGCTCCATACATGTGATAGCGCGCGCCGGTTTCCCATACCGTCAGCAGGTCGGGCGCCAGCCTTGCCTTCAGGCCATGGGCGGCGAAGGCCCCCGCCGCGACGGCGAGCGCCCCATTGACCGCGGCAATGCCAAGCCATAAGCGCATAACCCAGAGCATATCGCGCAATCCGGAAAGTGCGGAGCGGTTTTCGGTTAAATTGCGCGATAACCCAATGAGGCCGCCGCCGTCATGACAACCGAATTCGCCGCCGCCAGCGACGGGGTGAGGCTCGCCTTCGAGCGGGCCGGCGTGCCGGGCGGTCCGCCGGTGATGCTGGTGCACGGCTTCGGCTCCAGCCGCGGCCAGAACTGGAAGTCCACCGGCTGGTACGCGACCCTGACCGAAGCCGGCTTCTCCATCCTGGCGATGGATTGCCGCGGCCATGGCGAGAGCGGCAAGCCGCACGATCCCGGGGCCTATGGCCATGCCCGTATGGCCGAAGACGCGATCGCGGTGCTGGATGCGGCGGGCGTGGGGCAGGCGCGGCTCTGCGGCTATTCCATGGGCGGTTTCATCG
>CAZYGO010000030.1:0-4937 GCA_964647455.1 uncultured Rhizobium sp. | reverse complement strand
AGGGTGATGGGCATGGAAAGGGCGGATTTCGCGACGCTTCGCATCTTGCTGCTGTCGCAAAAGAACCATGCGGCGCAGACGCTGCGCTCGGTTCTCACCTTGGCCCGCGTCACCCGCATCACCGGCATCGAGGATTCCCGCCGCGCCATCGAGTTGCTGACCATGGACCATTATGACGCCATTTTCTGCAGCGAGTGCAGCGAAGCGGTGCAGGGACTGTCCTTCCCGATGGCGGTGCGGCGGCTGCCCGGCGTGCTCAATCCGCTGATTCCGATCTTCGTCTTCCATGAGCAGGCGCGCCGCCGCTCGGTCGAAACCGCCCGCGACACCGGCGCCACCGATTTCCTCACCTGCCCGATCAGCCCCAAGACGGTGATGACCAAGCTGGAAGCGGCGATCGTCAGCCCGCGCCCCTTCATCAAGGCGCCGGACTATTTCGGTCCCGACCGGCGCGCCAAGGTGCGGCCCGCCTGGAACGGCGACGAACGCCGCATCCGCACGCCGAAGAAGATCAAGGTCGTGAAGCCGGGTCCGGCGTCCGACACGGTTCTGGTCTGACATAAAGACCAAATTCCCACACGTCAGGATTGCTTCTTGGCGTTAGGCTTAATGGCTTTCCGTCGGGCGGAATTTTCCCCTATGAAACGCTGAATCGCAGAAATCGCAGGCGTTAAATCCTTTGGCGACAAGGGAAATTCTCCCACAAAATACAATTTCAAGTAGAAATTCCTATCCCTCCTCTAATCGGAGCATAGGATAGTTGTCCTGTTTTCGCAAAAGTTGAGGCGGAAAACGGGGTGAACATCATGGGTTTCGAGGATCCGGCCGCCTTTCTGCCCGCCCAGCGGGTGGGCCTGGCCCAGGCCATAGTCTGCCAGATCTATGCCGTGACGGCGGATGAGATGCGGGGGGCGACGCGCGGGCGCCCGCGGGCGGCGCGCGCGCGCCAGATCGCCATCCACCTGGTGCGCACGGTCTTCGGCATGGATCTGCGGCAGCTGGCCTCGTGCTTCGGGCGCGACCGCTCCACCATCTGCCATGCCTGCAACCAGGTGGCGCGCCTGCGCCAGGCCGATGGCGAATTCGATTCCACCCTGCGCTGGATCGAAAGCCATCTGCGCCGTGCCGCGGGGCTGTCATGAGGCTGGCCGAGGAGGAGATCTCCCGCGAGGGGCGCCGCGTGCTGCGGCGGCTGGCCAGCCCGCGGGCGGCGCTGTTCGCGCGCGCCGTCCCCGGCGGCGAAGGCGATTTCGCGGTGGCGCGCAGCGCCGGCGCGGCGGCCGGTTCGCGCCTGGCGGTGAGGCGCGACTTCGTGGAGGCCTTCATCCGCCAGGGCTGGATCGTGCCCGACGGGTCGTCGCCGCAGGATTGCAGTCGCCTGGTGCTGACCGCCGAGGGACGCGCCTTCCTGGTGCGCAGCTTCGGCGGCGAGGACCGTTTCGCCGCCCAGCATCGCGAGATGGCGGCGGCGGAGGAGGGCGGCCGCGCCGTGAAGGTGAACCTGGCGGAATCGCCGCTGACGCGCCTGAAAAGCCGCGGCCTGGTGGATGCCACCCAGTTCGCCGCCGGCGAGAAGCTCCGGCGCGACTATACCCTGGCGCAATTGTCGCCGCGCATGGGCGTGGACCTTTCGGCGCCGGCGGTGTCGGGCGGCGGCCGCGGTCCGGCGCAGGACAGCATCAGCGACATCGCCATGGCGGCGCGGCAGCGCTTTTCCCGCGCCATGGCGGCGGCGGGGCCGGGCCTGTCGGACCTGCTGTTCGAAATCTGCTGCGACCTCGCCCCGCTGGAAGGGGCGGAAGCCAGGCGCGGCTGGAGCAAGCGCTCGGCCCGCGTGGTGCTGATGCTGGCGCTCGACCGGCTGGCGGCGCATTACGGCATGACGGTGACGCGCAGCCATGCGCCGATCCGCGCCTGGGCGGCGGAGTGAGGGCACCTTCTCCCGGCATCTCGCAACCGGCATTGAATCGGCATATGGTCCAGGCAGGGGTGGCGTAGAAGAAAGCCGCCGCTCTTTCCTTCCGCGACACGGTCTCCAAGCGCCCTGTCGTCCAGCGCTCATGGCGGCAACCGCATGACAGCCGATCCATACGCCTATCTGGCGCCGCTCGTTGTCTCCGAGGGCGCCTTCACCCCTGCGGAACTCGACGCGATCGTCGCGCATGGCGATGGCCTCAGGCTGGAGAAATCGGCCATCAGCTATGGCGACGGCCGTGTCGGCGGCGACCCCATGCGCATCTGCCGCAGCGCCTGGATGCCGCGCGATGATGCGTCGTCCTGGATCTATGACCGGATGGAACGCGTGGCGCGCACGATCAACCAGGGGGTCTACCGGTTCGAACTCTCCGGCTTTTCCGATCCCTTCCAATATTCGGTCTATCATGCCGATGAAGGCGGGCATTTCGGCTGGCACATCGATCAGGTCCGCAATGCCGCCCATCGCAAGCTGTCCTTTTCCCTCCAGCTCAGCAGCCCGGAAGATTATGAAGGCGGCGAGCTGGTCATTCATGGCGGCGGCCAGCCGGCGACGGCGCCCACGAGCCGCGGCACGCTGGTGGCGTTTCCGTCCTATGCCCTGCACCGGGTCGCGCCCGTCAGCGCCGGCACGCGCAAGGCGCTGGTTTTCTGGGCCGCCGGACCGCCCTTCCGCTGACACCACAACGTGGGCGGGAATTTCCGACCGCGGCAGTGTGGCATTTGCGCCATGATTGGCGCCAATAAATTGGCCCCGCTTCCATGTGCGCCGCAGCAAATCCAGGGGATGCCCGGAATCTCCAGAAACCCCCGTAGAAATCGGTTTCTTCTTATCTCCCGGGGCTATTGACCATAGTCAATAGCGGGCAGAGCGTTTCCCCAACGGCGAAAACGCCGAACAAAAAACATCACCGGGGGGAATGCATGATCAATCTGAAGCAGCTGCTGCTGAGCGGCTCGGCCACGACCGCCGTTTTCGCCGCCCTATCGGTCGCGCAGGCCCAGCCAAGCCAGGTCGCCGATATCGAAACCGTCAATTCCTCGGCCTCGCGCATCGAGCTGAAGGGTTTTGACCAGCCCACTCCGGTCAGCGTCATCGGCCTGGATACCATCAACCGCGACGCCAAGGTCGAGATCGGCGACGAGATCCGTGAACTGCCCCAGATCCGCGGCGGCGCCGGCATCAATAGCGGCTCCGGCTCGCGCAACGTGGCGCAGGGCGATACCGCCATCGACACCGTGGCCCTGCGCGGCCTCGGCACCAACCGCAACCTGGTGCTGTTCGACCGCCAGCGCATCGTCTCCTCCACCATCCAGAGCACCCAGGTGGACCTTGCGACCATTCCGCAAAGCGTGGTCCAGCGCGTTGACGTGGTGACGGGCGGCGCCTCCGCCGCCTGGGGTTCGGACGCCGTCACCGGCGTCATCAACCTGGTCATCAACAAGACCTATGAGGGCTTCAAGGGCAGCGTCTCCTATTCCAACAACACCGAGGTCAATCACCAGATCTACAAGGCGGAAGCGGCCTGGGGCACGAGCTTCCTGGGGGGCAAGGGCCATCTGCTGCTGGCCAGCACCTG
Source organism: uncultured Rhizobium sp. (assembly GCA_964647455.1). GTDB lineage: Bacteria > Pseudomonadota > Alphaproteobacteria > Micropepsales > Micropepsaceae > Rhizomicrobium. The sequence goes on along the minus strand of CAZYGO010000030.1, from coordinate 1,383 downwards.
GACCGTCAGCAACAATGTGGTGTTCCGCGGCCAGCTGCCCAATGACGGGCGCGCCTTCGTCTACAATCCCGCCTATTGCAATACGGTCGCCTACACCGGCACCTCCACGACGGGGGGCACCTGCTCCTCGGTCGCGGGCGGCCAGCCGCTTCTGGTCTATGCCTACAACACCGGCAGCGCCACCTCGACCGGCGGCGGCCTGATAAACGCCAATACCGCCGGTGCCACCGGCTCGCAGCTTGCCGCCAGCACCACCAACAGCGTTCCGGGCACCGGCCTTCGCGGCAACATGTTCGTCGGCCATCCGCCCTTCGATCCGGTGCCGTTCAGCTATGGCTCCGTCTATAACGGCTCGCTCTGCTACAATGGCTGTACCAACAATGTGACGACCGGCCTGACGCCCTGGGATCCGATTCCGGCGGCGCCTTATCACGGCGCCAACTACTTCGCCTATTCCAGCTACCAGGTGATGCCCGACATCACCGCCTCGGTGCAGATCAATTATTCGCGCCTTTCCACCCGCACCTTTGGCGGCGAGCGCCTGTCATCCAACGTGACGATCTTCGCCGACAACGCCTATCTTCCCGCGGTCGTGCAGCAGCGCTTCGTCTGCCAGGGCGGCGGCGCCTACAATCGCACCGTGAGCAATGGCGGCGCTGCCGGTTCCTGTGTCGGGACCTTGTCGAACGGCTTCAATCCCTACACCCAGGGCTTCATCGCCCCGACGCTGGCCGCGGGCGAGAACGCGCTCACCGTCGCCCAGGGCCGCCCCAGCCAGACCCTCACCATGGGCCTGGACTATCTCAACAACATCATAACGACCGGCGCCAATTCCACGGAAGTCACGCCGCGCTGGAGCCTGAACAATCTGTGCGGCGCCATCGGCGTGCCCTGTTCCTTCGCCAACAAGGCGATGCTGCGCGGCGTCTTCACCCTGGAAGGGCGGCTGGGCGACGACTGGAGCTGGGACGCCTATGTCCAGAACAGCAGCTTCCGCATGGCGCAGGCCGCGCCCAGCAATGCCGTCAGCGCCCGCTTCAACAATGCCCTGGACGCCGTCCGCGTCACTTCGGGGAATGTCGGCACCAGCGGCATCGCGATCGGTTCGGTGGTCTGCCGCGGCGTGCTCAATACGGCCCTGGCCTCCACCACGACCGGCATCCCGGTCGCCCAGGAGATCGCGGGCTGCCAGCCGATGAACCCCTTCGGCTACGGCAATATCAGCAACGCCGCGATCCTGTATATCGAGCCCGGCCTCAATGCCCGCGCCACCGGCATCCTCAACCGGAACCTGTTCCTGATGGGGCAGACCACGGCGGCGGCGACCCTGAACGGCGTGCTGCCCTGGCGCCTGCCGGCCGGCGACATCGGCGTCGCCACCGT
>CAZYGO010000029.1:0-3137 GCA_964647455.1 uncultured Rhizobium sp. | reverse complement strand
GAAATTGCTGTGGCCGTGCCCGGCGGCATAGCGCACCACCTGGCGGATCTCGTCGCCGGGCAGGAAGCTGATCAGATAGACGCCTTTGCCCGCCACGGTGCGCTCGGTGGAAAAGGCCAGCACCGGCACACCGCGATCGCGCGCCAGGGGCGCGACCGCCGACACCGACGCGCCGAACAGGGGCCCCACGATCACTTCGGCGCCCTGGGCCAGAAGCTTGCTGGCGGCGGCGGCGGCATCGGCGGGGGTGGCGCCTTCGTCGGCGGTGATCAAAAGGATGTTGCGGTTGCCCGCGTCGAACAGCGCCAGCTCTGCGGCCTTCAGCATCGATGCCGCCAGGGCGCGGGTGGCGGGCGTGGCCGATGTCAGGGGCAGGATCACGCCCACCCGCACCGGGGTGGCGCCGCTCGGCAGGTTGGGCAGGCGCAGGAAATTCGGCTGGTCGGCCGCAAGCTGGTGGGGCGCGGCCGGTTCTTCCTCGACCGGCGGCGGGGGCGGGGGCAGTTCGGCCACGGGCACGGGGGGCGGGGCCTCCGGCGGGGTCTGGCAACCGGCCAGGGCGACTATCCCGGCGAGCGCGGCGATGGCAAAAAGGCGAACGGGCCTATGCAATGAAAGCATCAAATCATCCTTCGGACGCCGACCTTAAGCCCCCGTCCCAGGCGGGTAAATCGCCTGCCGGGCTGGCGCCGGGTCTTTATGTCCTGGCCACCCCGATCGGCAATGCCGGCGATATCACCCTGCGCGGGCTGGAAGCCCTGAAGGCCGCAGACCTGGTGCTGGCCGAGGACACCCGCGTCACCGCCAGGCTGCTCGCCATCCATGGCCTGAAAGCAAGCCTACGTGCGTATAACGACCACAATGCGGCAGAGGTCCGGCCCGGCATCCTGGAGAAGCTTCGCCGGCGCGCCGCCATCGTGCTGGTCAGCGACGCGGGAACTCCGCTGGTTTCCGATCCCGGTTTCAAGCTGGTGCGCGAGGCGATCTCGGAGGGGATCGCGGTGACCGCGCTGCCCGGTCCCTCGGCGGCGCTGGCCGCGCTGGCGCTGGCGGGCCTGCCCACCGACCGCTTCCTGTTCGCGGGCTTCCTGCCGGCCCGGGCGGGCGAGCGGACCCGCGCGCTGGAGGAACTCCGCTCCGTGCGCGCCAGCCTGATCCTGTTCGAATCGCCCCAGCGCCTCGCCGAAAGCCTGGCGGCGATGGGCGATGTGCTGGGCGACCGGCCGGCGGCGGTGACGCGCGAGCTGACCAAGCTGCACGAGGAAACGCGGCGCGGCACGCTGCGCGAACTGGCGGCGCATTACGAGAAAAGCGGCGCGCCCAGGGGCGAAGTCACGCTGGTGATCGGCCCGCCTGAGCAAGCGCCGCCGGACAATGCGGCCATCGATGCCGCCCTGAAGGCGGCGCTGCCCTTCATGCCGGTGAAGGCGGCCGCCGACATGATCGCCGCCCTGACCGGCGCCGCGCGCCGCAGCGTCTATGACCGGGCGCTGGAGCTGAAGGATGAGTAGCCGCGCGCAGGCCGAAGCGCGCGGCCGCAGCGGCGAAACGCTGGCGGCCTGGGCGCTGCGGCTCAAGGGCTACCGCATCCTTTCCCGGCGCCTGAAGACGAGGCTGGGCGAGATCGACATGGTGGCGCAGCGGCCCTTTGGCCCGGTCTGCTTCATCGAGGTCAAGGCCCGGGCCGCCGAGACCGCCGCCTTGCTGTCGGTGGGGCAGGGCCAGCGGACTCGCATCGCCCGCGCCGCCAACCTATATCTTGCCGGGCGCCCGGATTTGCAGGGGCGGGGCGCCCGCTTCGACATTATCGCCGTGGCGCCCGGCCGCTGGCCCCGCCATCATGCCGATGCCTGGCGGCCGGACGACAATTAAGAACGGATACGGAAAGAGGATTGGGGATGAGCCTGGCCGTCGCGATCCAGATGGACCCGATCGAGAAGATCGACATCAACGGCGATTCCACCTTCGCGCTGGCGCTTGAGGCGCAAAGCCGCGGACACACCTTGTTCTATTACGGCCCGCGCGACCTTTCCTGGCGCGACGGCATGGTGAGCGCCTTCATGCGCCCGCTGGCGGTGAAGAACCTCAAGGGCGACCATTTCACCCTGGGCGAAGGGTCGGTGCGGGACCTCTCGACGATGGACGTGGTGCTGATGCGCCAGGACCCGCCCTTCGACATGGCCTATATCAGCGCCACCCACATGCTGGAGCGCATCCATCCCGGGACGCTGGTGGTCAACGATCCGGAGCAGGTGCGCAACGCTCCGGAAAAACTGTTCGTCACCACCTTCGCGGAATTCATCCCGCCGACGCTGATCTCGTCGGACGCGCGTGAAATCCGCGCCTTCCGCGACGCGCACAGGGACATCATCCTGAAGCCGCTCTACGGCAATGGCGGCGCCGGGGTCTTCCGGGTGCGGGAGGATGACGAAAATCTGGGTTCGCTGCTGGAGATGTTCACCACCTTCTACCGCGAGCCGGTGATCGTGCAGCGCTACCTGCCTGACGTGCGCCGGGGCGACAAGCGCATCATCCTGGTGGACGGCGAATATGCCGACGCCATCAACCGCGTCCCCGCCGAAGGCGAGGCCCGCTCCAACATGCATGTCGGCGGCAGGCCGATGGCGACGGAACTGACGGCGCGGGAACGGGCGATCTGTGCCGCCATCGGCCCGGAACTGAAGAAGCGCGGCTTCATCTTCACCGGCATCGACGTGATCGGGGATTATATGACCGAGATCAACGTCACTTCGCCCACCGGCATCCATGAAGTGCGGCGCTTCGGCGGCGCCGACATCGCCGCCCTGGTCTGGGACGCAATCGAGAAAAAGCGCAACAAATAGAAGGCGCAAGCACGGCTCTTGACGGCGTGCTTATATAACCCGGTGAAACAGGTTCCCTCCGGGCATCCCATGATCACCATTCGCAGGTCCGACGAACGCGGCAAGGCCGAGCATGGCTGGCTGAAATCCCGGCACAGCTTTTCCTTCGGCGACTATTACGACCCGGCCCATGAGAGCTTCGGGGCGTTGCGCGTCATCAACGAGGACTGGATCAAGGGCGGGGCCGGTTTTCCGCCCCATCCCCATCGCGACATGGAGATCGTCACCTATGTGCTGGAAGGGGCGATCAGCCAC
>CAZYGO010000028.1:0-3614 GCA_964647455.1 uncultured Rhizobium sp. | reverse complement strand
TGATCGGCACGCCCGCCTCGTCCTCCCTCATTGCGAACCTGCATCTCGATCTCGGCAAGGCCGGCAAGGAAGGCTTCCTGTTGCGCAGCATGACGGTGAACGGTCACAGGGCGACCGTGATCGCCGCCAACAGCGATATCGGCGCCCTGTATGGTGCCTTTGCCTTCATCCGCCGGATGCAGACGGGCCGGGCGATCGATGCGCTCGACATCACCGATGCACCGAAGCTGATGGTGCGCGTGCTTGATCACTGGGACAATCTCGACGGTTCGATCGAGCGCGGATATGCCTGGGCCTCATTGTGGCGCTGTCAGACCCTGCCCGCCTACCGCGATCCGCGCTATCGCGAATATGCCCTCCTCTTTGCCTCGATCGGCATCAATGGCTCGGTGCTCAACAACGTCAACACCAGCGCCAACAGCCTGACCGAAGGCTATATCGAAAAGACCGCGGCGCTGGCGGAGGAGTTTCGCCCTTACGGCGTGCATGTCTGGCTTACGCCACGCTTCACCGCGCCGCAGGAGATCGGCGGCCTCAAGACCTCCGATCCGCTCGATCCGGCGGTGCGGGCCTGGTGGAGAGCCAAGATCGAGGAGATCTACAAGGCGATCCCCGACTTTGGCGGTTTCCTGGTAAAGGCCAATTCCGAGGGCCAGCCGGGGCCGCAGGACTATGGCCGTTCACATTCCGACGGCGCCAACATGTATGCCGACCTTCTGGCACCGCATGGCGGCATCGTGATGTACCGCGCCTTCGTCTATGACGATCCCGGCAAGGACTGGCATCTGGACCGCGTCGCCGAGGCCTATCGCATCATCAAGCCGTTCGACGGCCAGTTCCGCGACAACGTCCTGGTCCAGGAAAAGGAGGGCCCGCTGGACTTCCAGCCGCGCGAACCGTTCGCGCCCCTGTTCGGCGCCATGCCGAAAAGCAACATGGCCGTCGAGTTTCCGGTGACCAAGGAATATACCGGCCAGGCGGCTGACCTCACCTACACCGGCTACATGTATGAGCAGATTTACCGCTCAGACACATTTGCCCATGGACCGGGCTCGACGGTGGCGAAAATCGTGATGGGACAGTATGGGCAGAAGCTCACCGGCAGTGCCGGCGTCGCCAATATCGGCAACGACCGCAACTGGACGGGGTCCATCTTCAATCAGGCCAATTGGTACGCCTATGGCCGCTTCGCCTGGAATCCGGAATCCAGCGCCAGCGCGGTGGGCGAGGAATGGGCGCGCATGACCTTCGGCAACGATGCGAAGGTGGTGACAACGACGGTGGACATGCTGATGAATTCCTGGCCGGCGATGATGGATTATCAGTCGCCCATCGGCCTTACCTTCCAGGAGCTGGACAACGCCAACACGCATTACGGGCCATGGCCGTGGCTGGATTCGCCACGGCGCTCGGACTGGGCCGATGTCTATTTCAACCGTGCCGACGAGGTGGGCCTGGGCGTTGACCGCTCCCACACCGGCTACAACACCGCGGCGCAGTACAACTCACCGCTCAAGGAACAATTCGACGATATCGCCACCACGCCGGAGGAATTCCTGCTCTGGTTCCATCATGTGCCCTGGGATCACCGCATGAAATCCGGGCGCACCATGTGGGAGGAGTTGCAATTCATCTACAGCCGCGGAGTCAGCGGCGTCGAGGCGATGCAGAAGCAGTGGAAATCGCTCAAGGGCAAGGTGGACGACGAGCGCCATACCGCCGTGAAGCAATACCTTACCATGCAGCACAGGGATGCCGTTTGGTTCCGCGACGCTTCGCTGGCCTATTTCCAGACCTTTGCCAAACGCCCCTTCACCGGCAACTACCGGCCGAAATACCCGCTGGACTATTACAAGAAGCTGCCGCCCAACACGGCGCCGCCGGATTGAGCCGAACGCCGCCGATCAGCGGGCGGGCGCCTTTACCACACAGGCGGAGGCGCTGTTCTTGCATTCGGCCGGCAGCGGGATATTGAGCGGGTTGCGCATCGGCGAACCCTTGTCGAGGATGTAGTTGACGGCGACTTCCGCGTCGCCCGGGCCGACATTGACGGGGTCGTGAACAGTACCGCGCGGAATCAGGAAGCTTTCGCCGGCGTGATAGATCTTGGACTCGCCGCCCGCCACCACCAGGCGGATATTGCCGCGCACCACCCACGAAATTTCCACCCCGTCATGGGTGTGCATGCCGATATCCTCGCCTGGCGTGAAGACCCGCGACAGCATGTAGAAGGTCTGCGGCTTGCCGTTCATGGGAACATCGTAGGTCTGCTTGGCCGCCGCGGCGCCGGCGGCCGGCGCCGGTGCGGGCTGGGCCGAAACCATGACGGCGGAGCCGAGAAGAAGAGCAAGAACAGGAACGATGCGCATGGAACTTCCCCTTTTGTTTTGCCGACAGTGTGCCTGGCGAATCCGGCAAATCAATAGCCCGACGGTGTCACCCAGAAGCTCTCTTCCCAATGCCCGCCGGGCGCTATGCTCTGGAGGTCGTTGCAAAGACCCTTTTGCGCCAGATTCATGCAATCGGTGATGGCGGCATAGGGCTCGATCGCGAGGAAGCCGCGATCCCATGGCGCCGGACCGCTATCGGCGGCGCTGAGAGGGATTGCCGGTCCGGTGCTGACTGGCGGTGGCGGCGCTCCGCGCCCGGGGCCGCCCCGCCCGCCCCCGCCATTGGGATTGGGCGGCATCGGCACGGTGGAATAGAGCACAAAGCCCTTGAAGTTCGGTCCCGCGGAAATGCTGATGGACTGGCTGGCCCCCTTGAAGCTGATGGTGCCCCTGCCCTTTGCATCCCGTTCAATGTCGCTGAAGACATCGTCGATCGTCTTGTCGGCGAAACGGCTGAGCGGCACGGCATGGACATCGCCGCCGAAGAAATTCTCCGCCGGCTCGGTCTGCCCGGTCGGCACCTTGGTGTCGGTGAGCAGCCAGTGGGTCTTGACCGGCGCGCTGAGCGTCCAGTCCTTCCGCACCGAATCCGTCAGCGCGAAATAGGGGTGGAAGCCGATCGCCACGGGCATCGGTTCGGCGGAAAGATTGTCCAGCCTGGTGTGGACCTCCAGCGCCCCGTTCGCCAGCCGGTAGGTCATGGTGATGGTGTGCGCGAAGGGAAACTGCTTCATGTAGTCGGGGTATTTTGTGAATTCGAGCTTGCTGGTGACCCAGGCGCTCTTGCCATCTGCCTTGGCCTGCACCAGTTGCCAGCGATTGGTGCCGCTGAGATAGCCGTGGATGGGGATTTGCCCGCGCACATTCCCCAGCTCCATGTCGAAATTGTACTTCTTGCCGTTGGCGTAGAAGGCCTGCTGATCCAGGCGATTGGCGAAAGGCGCCAGCAGCGGGATGCCGTTCAGGCCGGGGTTGGCCCGCATCTGGTCCACCGAATTGATGGTCATGCGGATGACGTTCTTGCCCTTGACCACCATTTCGTAGGCGTTGTTGACCGGCAGCAGCACCGACACCACCGTGTCGGAGACATTGTCGCGCAACTGGACGACGTCGCCCGTGCGTTTCACGGCATAATGCGGCGTTGCCGCCAGGGCCAGCCCCGGCAAGAGCGACAGCGACAGAGCCAAAAAGCCGCGCAGCATCGTTTCCCCATTTCCGCCGGTC
>CAZYGO010000027.1:0-6569 GCA_964647455.1 uncultured Rhizobium sp. | reverse complement strand
GCACCGAGGGCCTGGCGCAGCAGATCGTCTTCAAGCCCTTCTGGCAGAGCAACGAGCGCTACGCCGTCTACTGGCAGACGGTCTGACCGATCAGTCGTTGGCGTAGAGCTTCACCACGTCGTACAGGAAGTCGCGCCCGCGGTAGAGCGAGGTGACGCGCAGCCGCTCATTGAGGCCATGGGCGCCATTGCCGTCCGGATCGCTGAAAACGCCGGAGACGCCATAGGTGGGAATTCCCGCCGGCGTCAGGAAGGCACCATCCGTGGCACCGGCCGACATGAAGGGCATCACCGGCAGGCCCGGCCACATCCGCGCGGTGACGGCCTTGACCGGCCCGAACACGCGCTCACTGAGCGGCTGCGGCCCCTTGGGCACCTCGCTGCGCTTGTCGGCCAGCGTCACCTTGATCTGCGGATCGGCGATCACCTCCTGCAGCCGGGCACGCACCTGTTCCGGCGTGGTGCCGGGGAAGATGCGGCAGTTGATGTTGGCCGTGGCGCGCTGCGGCAGGGCGTTGTTGGCGTGGCCGGCGCTGAGCAGCGTGGCGACGCAGGTGGTGTGCATTACGGCATTGTGATTGGGATTGGCGACGAGCACCGCCGCGGCTTTCGCGTCCGAGGGGTTCCTGGCGAACGCCGTCATGGCCGCGCCCACCGCTCCGCCAACCTGCGGCGCCAGGCCAGCGAAATAGCCCCGGGTGATCTCGGTCGCCTGCACCGGAAACTGGTAGGCGCCGATCCTGGTCAAACCGGCGGCCAGGCGATAGATGGCGTTGTCGGGCACCGGCCGCGAGGAATGGCCGCCGGGATTGGTGACTTCCAGCGTGTAGTTCTGGGGAAACTTCTCCGCCGCCTGGATCACCATCGCCAGCGGCTTGCCGGCGGGATCGAGGCGGCCGCCACCGCCTTCATTGAGCGCGAATTCCGCATCGATCAGCTTGCGTTCATGCGTCGCCAGCCAGGATGCGCCGTTGAAGGCGGTGGAGGTTTCCTCGCCGCAGGTCAGCGCCAGCTTGATGTCGCGGCGCGGACGGAAGCCCTCTTCCCGGTAGCGGACCAGCGTGTCCACCCAGATCGCAACCTGGGCCTTCATGTCGGAGGTGCCGCGGCCGTAGAAATAGCCATTCTCCTCGACCAGCGTGAAGGGATCGCGGGTCCAGTCGGCCCGCCGGGCCTCCACTACGTCGATATGGCCCAGCAGCAGGATGGGCCTGGCGCGGGGATCGCTGCCATGCAGCACCGCCACGAGGCTTGCTTCCTTCGGGTGGCCGGGAGCGACGATGAGATGCAGGTCGGTAGCGGGATAGCCCGCCTTGGCGAAATGCGCCGCCATCTTCTGCGCCGCGACCGTGCAGCTGCCGGACGACAGGGTGGTGTTGGTTTCCACCAGCTCCTTGTAGAGGGCGCGAAAGCGTTCCAGCCCGGGATCGCGCGGCTGGGCGGCAGCGGACCCGGCGGCAAGGGCAAGCAGCAGGGGGGCAAGAGCACGGCGCATGGGCGGGCCTCCGGAACGCGGCGATACGCTGCGCGCCTTCCCGGCATCTGTCCAGAGCCTGCCCCAGGGCGGATGGGCTGCCTACTTCCTCGTCCAGTTGCCGCCAAGCGGCTTGTAGTACTGGCCGGGGGGGACGCGGGCGATCAGCGTCGCGCCCGTGGCCTGGCCGGCGGCGTCGCGGGTGACGCCGGTCTTGGCGGCGGTGTCGGCATAGACGTTGGCGCGGCCATTGTTGATGTTGCTGACCGCCGCCGTCACCGCCGCGTCCGCCGTGCCGACGATGCCGAGATAGCCGTCGGCCTGCTCGCCCACCGTGCCCGCGACCTTGGCGGCATCCACCGCAGCCTTGTCGCTGGCGGCGTCGGCCAGCACGGGCGTGGCCGCCAGCATCAGCGCGGCGGCGACGATGGCGATACGCGTTTTGAAACTGGTCATCTTCTTCGTCCTTCAGATCAGAAGAGGTCGGGATTCTGCTGGATGGCGGTCTGGACTTCCTTGTCCAGCCGCACGCGCACATCGGCGTCGAGCTTGGCGTAGATGTTGATCGGTGCGACCTCGACCCGGATGGTCGGGGTACAGGCCGCGGCGCCCAACGCCAGCAGGCCGGCAAGGAAAAGTCGCTTCGCCATCAGGGATTCGCTCCGCTGTTCAGGGCTTTTGACCATGCCGCGCCATAGGACTTCAAGAGTTCGTCAAAATTAAGGGAGGTGTCGAGCGTCAGATCGATGGGGGTGCCGCTGGGCAGGGGAATCGGCTTCTGCAGGGCGCTGCCGTTGAGAATGTCGTTCACCGCCACCTCCGCCACCTGCGGCCTGGGCGGGTCGCTCTTGCCCTTGACGTGAAAGACGATCTGCAGCCGCCCGCCCGCGACGCTGTTGAGGTCGGCGGTCAGGCTTTCGAAAGCCAGGCTTTCCAGCGCCTGGTAGGCAAAATCCTGCACCGCGTTCGCCGCCCTGGCGCTGTCGCCCCACAGGCTGCGGTTCAGTTCGAGCCGGCCCGGCCCGTCGGCGACCAGGCGGCCATCCTTGATGCGGAAACCGTCCGGCCCGGCGGTGAAGGGCAGGACGCCGGAGACCTTGCCTTCCAGAGACGCCTTGCCCGACAGGTTGGAGGCGGCGATCAGCGGCGCCAGCGACAGGCCGGTGACGGTGGCGGTGCTGGTCACCGTCTGCGGCGCGGCGGGATTGAGGCCGAAGGGCGCCAGCGCGATTTCGCCGTCGGCGATGTTCAAGCGGAAATTCTGCACCCTGAGCGCATCGGGCGCGAAGGAGAACAGGGTGCGAAGGCTGCTGATGGGGATGGTCCAGTCGATCGCGGCGATCTGCAGCGGCTGGCCATTGGCCGTAATGGGCGGCAGCAACGAGGTCAGCACCGTGTTGACGTCGAGCGCGTGGGCGCGCCCCAGCGGCGTCAGGAAGCTGAGCAGCAGATGCAGGCGGCCATGCTGCGAGGCCAGCCCGGCGCCGGTCCAGCCAAAATCGCCGCTGAAGTCGGCGCGGCCATCGGCCTTCTTCAGGGGCGCCAGCAGGGGCGACAGGTCTTCGGGCTGCAGGCCCGCCTCGGCGAAGACCAGCGGCGCCTCGACATGGGCGCTGCCTTCGCCGCTGGCCATGGCGTGGGTCAGCGTCACCGTGCCCAGCGGCCGCTTCTTCGGATCGGTCACGGCCAGGCGACCGCGCCAGACATTGTCGGCCAGCGTGAGCGTGCCGCTGCCCGCCACCGGCCTGAAGCGCAGCGGCGTGGCGGCGTCGGCGAGGTTCGCCGCGGTCACGGTGACGGTGCCGCGCGGCGCGGCCTTGCCGTCGAAGGCCAGCGTCATCGCTCCGTCCCGCAGACTGGCGTTTGCCAGCGGCAGGAAGGCGGCCACGTTCCTGGCAACCGCCGCCGCCCGCCAGCCCGCGCCATCCAGCGTGAACAGGGGCGCCGGCGCGGGACAGACCTGCCCGGTGATTTTCGTCGCCAGCGGCCCCAGCGCCGCCAGCGCCAGATCCCGGCAACCCTTGAGCGTGAAGGCGAACGCGCCCTTGCGTGCCGTCAGCATGCCATCGAAATCGGCATCGATACCCTTGAAGACAGCGAAGTCGAGCCCTGCCTTGAGAGCGAGGGCGGCGCGCAGCTGCTTTCCGTCCCAGGTGAAGCTGTTCAAACCGAGGCTGCCGCCCGGCAGGCCGCCACCCTTCAGCACGGCATCGAACTTGCCGCGGGTGAGGCCGGCGCGCTGCGTCGCCGCCCCATCAACCGACAGCAGCGCCTTGGCTGCCGTCCGCGCCTGCGCCGTCAGCGTCAGGCTGGCGGTATCGCCATGACGCGCCAGCCTTGCTTTTCCCTGCAGCGCAAAGGGGCCGAGATTGGCCGCCACCGCCTGCTTCAGCGGCGCATCCAGCGCCAGCGCCGGCAGATCGCGGATGGCCTTGCGAATTGCCTGGGGCAGCGCGGCCTCCGCCGTCAGGGAAACATCGCCCTCGCCTTCCACCCCGTCCGCCGACAGCGTCATCCGATGCAGCACGGCATTCGCCTCGGCACCGCGCGCCAGATCATGCAGCGAGGCGGCGGTGAGGTTTGCCGTGGCGCCGTCCAGCGTCATCACGCCATTGGCAAGGCCGGCCTTGATGGCCGAGATGCTAGCCGTGGCATCGCGCGCCGTGATGCCCTTGGCGGTGACCACCTGGCTTTGCAGCGTCAGGTGCAGCGTCTGGGCGGTGAGATCACCATCCGTCAGCCGCAGCCCCGCGCCTTCCAGCCCCGCCACGACGCGGCTGGCCGCCGCGCCGCCGCCCTGCACCTGCTGCGCCGACACCTTGAGCTGGAAATTGCTCGCGATGATCGCCTCGCCCAGCCGCAGCAACGGAGTGTCGGCGATCACGGTCAATCCGGTCGCGGCCATGTCACCGCGCGCCACCTCACCGCCCAGGTGCAACGACAGGCGGTAGCCGCCGCCGGTTTGCGCCAGCGTCAGCGCGCCGCTTTCCACCCGCGCCGTGATGTCCCGCCAGCGCGCTTCGCCCGGCTTCAGGGTCAGCGCCGCCGCGACCGGCTTCATTTTCACCAGTTTGGCGTCGCCATCGAATTCCAGCGTGCCGCCAGCTGTCGCCAGATAGGCGCGCAACCCGGTGAAGGAGACCGCCAGATCGTCGCTGACATAGGGCGACTTCTCTTTCGACCGCGACAGCGAATCCAGCCAGGCCTGCAGCGAAGGCAGCGTCACCTTGCCATCCTCGCCGATACGCGCCCGCACCAGCGGATTCCTCAGCCGCACTTCCACCAGCACGGGCGTCCAGCGCAGGGGATCGAAAAAGAGTTCGACGCCGTCCGCCGCCAGTTCGGGCGCATCCGCCGGGCCCAGGGCGAAACGGCCGGAGGCGCCGGACAGGCCCAGCCTGCCCACCGCGACCGAGGCGGCGATGCCATGCCGGCGGAAATAGTCCTGGGCGAAATGCTCGACCAGCCGCGCCCGCGCCAGCCACAGGCCCGCCACGGCCAGCAGCAGAACCAGCATCGGACCCAGCGCGATCAGGACAACGCGGCGTGCGCTCATCACTCCTCCCTAGCATTGGAAGCGAGCCACAGGGGAAAATCGGCCGCCGCCGCAAAGGGTGTGCGGTACAATTTGTACAACCACAGGTGGCATTTCCTTAACTTTTTCCTCCTATCCTGCACCGGTCTGACGGAGCGGCCCTGGCGCCCCTCCGCCGCAAAAAACAGTCGCGCGGGTGGGCCATGGTGGACACGGATTTGCTAGGCGGGCTCAGGCAGCTCTATCTCAAGCAGCTCAAGGAGCGTCTCGCCGCACTGGAACAGGCGATGCTCGAAATCAAGCTGGGCCAGGCCGATGCGGCCAGCTACGAGACGCTGCAGTTCGAGGTGCATCGCCTCAGCGGCACCGGCACCACCTACGGCTTTCCCGCCGTCAGCACCAGCGCCGGGCGGCTGGAGCGCCATCTGGCTTCGCCGGAACGGGACACCGCCACAGTCGTGAAGCTGCTGGGCGCGCTGATGAAGGCGATTGGCGACAGCCTGGACCGCCAGCCGGCGCAGGTCCCCGGCCCGGGCGGCGCCATCCTGCCCCAGCCGCGCGCGGCACGGGCCGGCTACAAGCCCACCGTGCTGGTGGTGGACGACGATCCCGCCATCCTCAATCTGGTGCAGCAGCTGCTCGCGCCGAAGATCGGCGTCGAATGCGCCCAGAACGGGCGCGCCGCGCTGGAGGCGATGGAGCGCCGCCGCTTCGCCCTGGTGATCCTGGACTATGAACTGCCCGACATGAGCGGGCTGGACGTGCTGCTCCAGTCGGCGCGCAGCGAAAGCGGCATCGCCTCGCCGGTGATGATGCTGTCGGCGATGTCCGAACCGGAGAAGGTCTCGCGCCTGATCGCGGCGGGGGCGCAGAACTATCTGGTCAAGCCGGTATCGCCCGGCCACCTGCTCGAACGGGTCTCGCTCCTGCTCCACCGCCGCAAGAAGATCGTGCTGGTGGTGGACGACGATCCCCTCATCCGCGAGATCCTGAGGACGCGCCTGACCCAGCGCGGCCATGACGTGGTCCTGGCCACCAACGGCGCCCAGGCGCTGGGCCTGGCGCGCCGGCTCCATCCCCAGGCGATCGTGCTGGACCGCCAGATGCCCCGCCTTGACGGCCTGCAATTCCTGCAGGAGCTGCGGCGCCAGGACGAGACCCGCTCGATCCCCGTCATCATGCTCTCGGCCAAGTGCAGCAGCGACGACATCTATTCCGGCTATCGCGACGGCGCCGACGTCTATATCGCCAAGCCTTTCGTGCCCGACCAGGTGATCGATTGCTGCGAAAGCCTGCTCAAGAGCGGCGGCGGCGCCGAGCCGCAGCAGGGCGGCGGCAGCTTCGCCTATGTCTGAGCGGTGGGAGCGGGGCGCCTGATGCCTGCCGGGAGCGCATCGCAGGGGCTGTTTTCCGCCGCCTCGCCGCTGCATCGGCGGCGCGCCGACCTGGAACACGATCTCTTCGCCACCATCGTCGAGGAAGCGTTCAGCGAGATCCTGGTCTTCGACGCCCAGACCCTGGACCTGCTCTTCGCCAACCGCAGTTCGCGTCACAATCTGGG
>CAZYGO010000026.1:0-6554 GCA_964647455.1 uncultured Rhizobium sp. | reverse complement strand
GGAAATGGAAGAGCGGCTGGCGGCGATGGACCTGCCTTCCATGAAAATCCGCGCGCGCATCGCCGAGGCGGTGAAAGTCCGCCTCGCCATCCTGAAACGCCACAAGGAGGCGGCGCGCCGGGCGGCGGCGCTTCTGTCACTGCCCATGCATGCCGGGCTGGCGGCCAGGCTGATGTATCGCACCGTGGATGCGATGTGGCGGGCGGCTGGCGACACCGCAACCGATTTCAATTTCTATTCCAAGCGCGGCATCCTTGCGGGCGTCTATGGCGCCACCCTGGTGCGCTGGTTCGCCGACGCTTCGGACGATGAAGCGGCGACCAACGAATTTCTTGCCGCCCGCATCGAAAACGTGATGCAGTTCGAGAAATTCAAGGCCAAGGCGAAGGAAGCGCTATCGAACTTCCCGGCGTTCGCGCAGTGGGCCAGGCCAAAAAAATAAAGGGGGCGGGGATGCGCCGGTGTCTGAGGTTTGCGGTTCTCACCCTGATACTGGCGACCGGCGCGAAGGCGCAGAACCTGTCCATGCCCGGCCGGCCTTCCGACAATCTTGCCGCCGCAAAGGTTTTTGACGCGGGCGCCTTGCCTTTGACGCGTAGCCCGAATGGCAGCGAGCGGCGCGATATCGTCACCGGCAGGCTTGCCACCGGAGAAGCCGTACACATCCATTCCTCCATGCAGCCCGCCGGCACGCCGCCCGGCCCGGCGCATGCCATCGAACATTCCGAATTCATTCTGGTGACCGAAGGCACGCTGGAAATAAGCCATGACGGCAAGACCGAACGGGCCGGACCCGGCAGCGTGATCTATGTCGCCTATGGCACCATGCACCAGGCCAGGAATGTGGGGACGGGGCCGGTGAAATATACCGTCATCGCCATTGGCGGCGACGCGAAATAGGAAGGCAGGCGGGAATGGAAAACATGGATCGCCGCGACCTGTTCGCGGTCTTTTCGGGGCTCGCGGCCATGGCGGCGGCCGCCGGCACCGCCGAGGCGCAGGCGCCGGCCATCGGACGGCTGACAACGGCGCAACTCTCCAAATCGCGGGTGATCCGCTACAAGGACATTCCGGTGCGCAAGCTGGACAATGGCGGCATCCAGCGGCCCGTGATGTCGGGCACGCTGCCGACCGGCGAGTTCATCGAGCTGCACGAAACCGTGCTGCCCGCCGGCAAGACGCCGCATCCGCCGCACAAGCACCCCAACAGCGAGTGGCTGTTCATCCAGACCGGCAAGCTGGAATACAACGACAATGGCAGGATCATTGCCGTTGGCCCGGGCGACATCGTCTTCTCCGCCTCCAATGTCAGCCATGGGCTGAACAATGTCGGCACGACGGATGCCACCTACATCGTCTTTTCCGTCAGCAAGCAGCTTCCAGAGTAGATGCGGGTCTTTTGCGTCGTGAGTTCGTCGCGCGTGCTCACCTATACTGGATACGCTCCGCGCGCGCTCCTGCTCACGCCGAAAAATATCGCGCGAATGACGCTTATAACAATTCCGCGATCTGGACGGCGTTGAGCGCCGCGCCTTTGAGGAGCTGGTCCGCCGCCACGAACATGGCAATGGAGTGGCCGGACGGGTCGCTGACATCCCGGCGGATGCGGCCCACCAGGACGTCGCCCTGGCCCGAGGCGTCGAGCGGCATGGGAAAATAGTTCCGCGCCCGGTCGTCCACGACCTTGACCCCCGGAGCCGATGACAGGATGGCCCGCACCTCATCCTCGGTGATGGGGTTCTCGCACTCGAAGGTGATGGATTCGCTGTGGGCGCGCAGCACCGGCACGCGGATGCAGGTGACGCCGACGCGGATCTGGTCATCCTCGAAGATCTTCTTCGTCTCCTTGATCACCTTGGTCTCTTCGTCATTGTAGCCAGTGGCCGGATCGATGGCGGTGTTGTGGCTGAAGACATTGAAGGCGTTAGGGTGCGGCATCACCTTCGGGGTGAAGGGCTTGCCATCCAGGAAGGCGCGGGTGCCGTCTTCCAGCTCCTGCATCGCCGCCGCACCGGCGCCCGAGGCCGCCTGGTAGGTGGAGATGATGACGCGCTTGATGCGGTTCTTCTGGTGGATGGGCCAGAGCGGCACCAGGGCGGTGATCGCCGAGCAGTTGGGATTGGCGATGATGCCCTTGTGCTCGGCGATGCGGCGGGCGTTGATTTCCGGCACCACCAGCGGCACGTCGGGGTTCATGCGGAAGGCGGAGGAGTTGTCCACCACCACGCAACCGGCCTTCGCCGCAATGGGGGCATACTGCTTCGAAATCCCGGAGCCGGCGCTGAACAGGGCGATGTCGACACCATTGAAGCTGTCATCCTTCAGCTCCTCGATGGTGAGTTCCTGCCCGCGGAAGCTCTGTTTCTGGCCGGCGGAGCGGGCGGAGGCCAGCAGCTTCAGCGACTTGAGCGGCACGCCGCGCTGCTCGATGCAGCCCACGAATTCGCGGCCGACCGCGCCCGTTGCACCCACAATTGCGACAACCTTGTTCTTCACGGCTCGTTCTCCAGTCCAAAACAAAAAAGCCCCGTCCGGTTGGGCGGGGCTGGGTTCAGGCGTCTGCTTCTGTCCTAAGCGCGCGCAATCCCAGCCCGGATGGGCTTGGTCTTGATGGTGGCACGCTTGGTGGCGGTTTTCATGGGCGCGGAACCTATGGGGACGCCCCTGGCGAGTCAATCGCTACTTGCGGGGCGTCAGGCGCGTCACATGCCCCATTTTCCGGCCCGGCTTGGCGTCCTTCTTGCCGTAAAGGTGCAGGGCGCCGGAACGGGCCAGGCTCTCCCAGGCGCGGACCTCGTCGCCGATGATGTTCTCCATCACCGCGTCGGCATGGCGCTCCGGCGAACCCAGCGGCCAGCCCGCCACGGCGCGGATATGCTGCTCGAACTGGGAGCAGGCGCAGGCTTCCAGGGTCCAGTGGCCGGTATTGTGGACGCGCGGCGCGATCTCGTTGACGATCAGGCTGCCGTCCCTGGCCACGAAAAGCTCCACCGCCAGCACCCCGACATAGTCAAGGGCATCGGCGATCCTGCGTGCGATGGCCTTGGCCTCTTCCGCCTGGCCGGGCGTCAAGCGGCCGGGCACGGTGGAGCGGCGAAGGATGTGATGCTCATGCACATTCTCCGGCGGGTCATAGGCGGCAAAGCTGCCGTCAACGCCGCGCGCCGCCACCACGGACGCCTCGAACGTAAAATCGACAAAGCCTTCCAGAATGCAGGGCGCGCCCTTCAGGGCCTGGAAGGCAAGGGCGGCATCCTCGGCGCTGATGGCGCGCATCTGCCCCTTGCCGTCATAGCCGAACCGCCGGGTCTTGAGGATGCCTTCGCCACCCAGCCGGGCGAATGCCTGGCGCGCCTCCTCTGCCGACGAGACCTCGAAGAACGGCGCGGTCTTCAGGCTGAGCGCCGTGACGAAGCTCTTTTCGCTGAAACGGTCCTGCGTCGTCGCCAGCGCCTCCGGATTGGGCTGCACCGCCACCCGCTCGGCCAGGAAGGAGATAGCCTCGGCGGGGATGTTCTCGAACTCGAACGTCACCGCATGGCAGACATTGGCCATGGCCGAAAGCGTGGCGCGGTCGTCATAGGGCGCCACCAGTTGCAGCGGCGTCACCTGGAAGGCGGGTACGTCGGGGACATCGCTGTAGATCAGCGCCTTCAACCCCAGGCGCGAGGCGGCCAGCGCCAGCATGCGGCCGAGCTGGCCGCCGCCGATGATGCCGATGGTGCCGCCAGGCGGCACGGGCTTGTCGAGGGTTTTCATTTCGGCTGGATCATTCCGGCTTCTTGGCGACCGATCGTGTCTGCCTTGCGCGCCAGGCATCCAGCCGCTTCTTCAGGGCGGCGTCCTCCAGGCCCAGGATGGCGGCGGCATGCAGGCCGGCATTCTTCGCCCCCGCTTCGCCAATGGCAAAGGTCGCCACCGGCACGCCACCCGGCATCTGGGCGATGGAGAGCAGACTGTCCAGCCCCTTCAGGGTGCGGCTCTGCACCGGCACGCCCAGCACCGGAAGCGTCGTCATGCTGGCGACCATGCCGGGCAGGTGCGCCGCGCCGCCGGCGCCGGCGATGATCACCTTGATCCCGCGGCCTGCCGCGCCCTTGGCATATTCCGCCATGCGGTCGGGGGTGCGGTGGGCGGAGACGATCCTGGTCTCGTGCGGGATCTTCAGCGCCGCCAGCATCTCGGCTGCGGGCTTGAGCGTGGGCCAGTCGGACTGGGACCCCATGATGATGCCGACGGTGGGCTTCTTGCTGGACATGGCCGATTCGGAGGAGGTGGGCGCGGAAAGGCGGCGAGTATAGGGACCAAAACCGCCATGAAAAGGCGCTATTTAACGCTTGTTAACCATTCGTTGGGGAAGATGAACGCCGTCCTAAGGCCAAAGCCTGAAGGTTTGAGGGATCGGCCATGAAAGTCGAACGCACCAGCGCTCCCCGCGCCCCCCGCCAGGTGGCGGCGGCCTATGGCCGCGCCGTCGAGGGCGTATCCTTGGCGCAGGCGGTGGATCCGGTTCCCGCCAGCATCCTGGGGATTCCCGAAACCGAATTTACCCCGCGGGTGCGCGACGCGATCATGGGGCTCATGGGCGAAGTGGACAGCCTGCGCCGCGAACTGGCCGATACCAGGAAGCGCCTGGACGAGGTCGAAAAGGCCGCGGACCAGGACGGCCTGCTGCCCCTGCTCAACCGCCGCGCCTTTGTGCGCGAACTGACCCGCTATATCGCCTTTACCGGCCGCTACAACACGCCGGCCAGCCTGATCTATTTCGACCTCAACCACATGAAGCAGGTCAACGACACCCATGGCCATGCCGCCGGCGACGCGGTGCTGAAGCATTTCGCCGAAGTGCTGCTGGCGCATGTGCGCGACAGCGACAGCGTCGGCCGGCTGGGCGGCGATGAGTTCGGCGTGCTCCTGTCCCATGCCGGCCAGGACCAGGCCCTGAAGAAGGCCGATGCCCTGGCCGAGGCCTTGCGGGGCAGGCCGGCAAGCTGGAACGGACAGGAAATCACGGTCTCCTTCGCCTATGGCGCCTTCGAGCTCAAGGCCGGCGACAATGCCGACATCGCGATGGCGCGCGCCGACGAGGCGATGTACGTGCACAAGAAGGCAGGGCGGACAGCGGCCGAATAGGCGCGGCGTCCTTATCCATGATAAGGACCGGCATCGGGGATCAAGATGCCTGTCGCGGGATTCTTCAGGAGCAGTGCCGGTTACGGCGCCATGGTTCTGGCGCTGGGCTTCCTGCTGAGCTGGCTGCCGATGGTGTTGGCGCCGCCCGGCGTGGCCGGCCCCGACGAAGTCTTCCAGTACATGGAAGCCGGTCATCGCCTCGTCTTCGGCTATGGCATGGTGCCGTGGGAATTCGACTATCATGCCCGCTCCTGGCTGCTGGGGGCGCTGTCGGCGCTGCCGATGGCGGTTGCGCGCCTCGCCGGCGCCGGACCCGACTTCTACCTGCCGCTCGTCTGGGCGCTGTTTTCCCTGCCCGCCGCCGCTGCCACGCTTTGCGCCGGGCTTTGGGGCAGGCGCGCCTTCGGTCCGGCCGGCGGCCTTGCCGTGGCGCTGGTGGCGGCAAGCTGGATCGACAACCTGGCTTTCGGCGGCCGGGTGATGAGCGAAACCGTCAGCGCCCATCTTCTGATCGTCGCCGTATATCTCGCCGAGCCGGGATATCGCGTCGAAAATGGCAGGCGGCTCGCGCTGGCGGGATTCATCGCCGCCATGGCGGTGCTGCTGCGCCTGCAGATGGGGCCGGCAGCGCTGCTGCTATGGCTATGGCGCTGGCGGGATCGTCGCCGCTTGCTGCTGCTCAGCGCCGGCGCAGCTGCGGCGCTGCTGCTGGATGGCGCCTTCGATGCCGTCACCGTCGGCATTCCCTTCCAGCCGCTTTGGCAGAATATCCGCTTCAACCTCGTGCTGCATGGCGCCGCCGTTTTTGGAGAACCGCCCTGGTGGTACTATTTCGACCAGTTCTGGACCCATTGGGGCCTCGCCGCCCTGCCCTTCACCGCCCTGGCGCTCCTGGGCGGGCGGCGCCAGAAGCTTCTGCTGGCGATGACCGTGTTGACGCTGGCCGTGCATCTTCTGATCGCACACCAGGAATATCGCTTCCTGCTGCCGGCGGTGATGATGGCCGCCATCCTGTGCGGACTGGGGCTGGTCGAGGCGGCGCTGTGGCTGGCCGGTTTGCTGGAGCGCCGCGTTCATCGCGCTGCGGCCCTCGCCGCGCTCGCCCTGACGGGGTGCGGCTGGGCCGGGCTCGCCGCGGCCAACGCCGCCGCGCTGGGCGAGGACGGTGTGTGGCGCCACCAGTCTGCCCTGCTGGACATGGTCGAGACCGTGTCGCGCCAGCCCGGACTGTGCGGCCTGGGCTTCGGCAATTTCACGCGCTATGAGCCCGGCGGTTACGTTTTCCTGCACCAGCCCATCCCCACTTTTCACAGCCCCGGCACCGACCAGCAGGAATTCATCCGTCTCAGGCCGGCCTTCAACGCCTACATCATCCGCAAGGGCGACATCCCCTTTTTCGAGATTCTCGGCTATTTCGACGA
>CAZYGO010000025.1:0-5234 GCA_964647455.1 uncultured Rhizobium sp. | reverse complement strand
TTGGCATTTTCGACGCGGGAAAACCCGGCGGCGCGGGCTTCCTGCGCGGTCTGCGGCCCGACGGCAAAAAGCGGAATGTCGCGGCGTTCGCAGCGACGGACCAGGGCGCGCACGCCGTTGGCCGAAGTGGCGAGGATGGCGGCGATACCGGCCAGATCCAGCGCCGGGCCGTCCAGCCAGCGCGTTTCCAGCAATGGCGCCAGCAGGGCCTGATGTCCCGCCGCCGCCAGGCGCGAAGCAATCTCCACCCCGTCTTCCCGCGGCCGTGTGACTAGAATGCGCATCGTCCCGTGGGGTAAAGGACCACCCCATGACAGGCAAGGCCCTGACCATCCTCGGAATAGAGACCAGCTGCGACGAAACCGCGGCGGCGATCGTGCGCGGCTCCGCGCCGGGCCCCGGCGCAATTCTCTCGAATATCGTGGCCAGCCAGGTGGGCGCGCACGCGCCTTATGGCGGCGTGGTACCCGAAATCGCCTCCCGCGCCCATCTGGAAATCCTCGACGCGGTGATCGCCCGCGCCATCGCCGAAGCGGGCATCGCGGCGAGCGAAATTGATGGCGTCGCCGCCACCGCCGGGCCCGGGCTGATCGGCGGCGTCATGGTGGGCCTAACCACGGGCAAGGGCGTGGCGCTGGGGCTGGGCAAGCCGCTGATCGCCGTCAATCACCTGATGGGCCACGCACTGACCGCCCGCCTGACCGAAGGCGTCGCCTTTCCCTTCCTGCTGCTGCTGGTGTCGGGCGGCCATTGCCAGTTGCTGGGCGTGGGCGGACTCGAGGATTTTCGCCTTTATGGCACCACCATCGATGACGCGGTGGGCGAAGCCTTCGACAAGGTGGCGAAGCTGCTGGGCCTGCCTTATCCCGGCGGTCCTCAGATCGAGAAGCTGGCGGCAGCGGGCGATCCCAGGGCTTTCGACCTGCCGCGCCCGCTGGTCACCGGCCACAATGTCCGCAAGTCCGCCGATTTCTCGTTCAGCGGCCTGAAGACGGCGGTGCGGCTGCTGACCGAGCGGCAGCAGGTGCGGACTGAGGATGTCTGCGCCAGCTTCCAGGCGGCGGTGATCGACATTCTCACCGACCGCACGACGCGGGCGATGCGGAATTTCCGGGAGGATTTTCCCGGCGCGCGGGAAAAGCGGCTGGTGGTGGCGGGCGGCGTCGCCGCCAATCGCGCCATCGGCGGCGCGCTGTCACGGCTTTGCGCCGCGGAGGGTTTCGGCCTGGCGGTGCCCCCGCCCGCCCTTTGCACCGACAATGCGGCCATGATCGCCTGGGCGGGGCTGGAAAAACTGGCGGCGGGCGGCGGCGGCGACCTTAAGGTATCGCCACGCGCCCGCTGGCCCCTGGCGGCGGATGCCGCCAAGGGTGCTTAGAACGCGATGGCGACGGCCAGCAGCAGGACGAAGCCGCTGATCAGGGCCGAGGTGACGGACAGGACGTCGGAGGCCTGCTCGACGGCGCTGGATTCCTGGCTGATGGAAAGAAGACGGGACATGGGATGCTCCTTCGAAATAACGCGACTTGCTGCAGTGCAATATATCCTTCTTGATACGCGTTTCAAGTGTGACGAAATATGACAATTTTGCATGTCTTAACACACAAGTAATTGATTTCATTGAGTCAATTCCTATTAATGAAGTGGAATTAACCTGATGTGCAGTTGCAGCATGGAAGGCTTGCGAAAGATGAAAATCGCCACCTGGAACATCAACTCCGTACGCCACCGCATCGCCCTGGTCGGGCGCTTCCTGCGGGAAAGGCAGCCGGACGTGCTCTGCCTGCAGGAGACCAAGGTGGAGAACGGCCTGTTTCCCGCCCTGCCCTTCCACAAGCTGGGCTATGTCCACCAGGCGGTGCACGGCCAGAAGGCTTATCACGGGGTGGCGGTGCTCTCGCGCCTGCCTTTCAAGAAGACCGGGGTTCAGGATTTCTGCCGCGAAGGCCATGCCCGCCACATGGGCGTGACGCTGGCGAACGGGCTGGAGTTGCACAATTTCTATGTACCGGCCGGCGGCGACATTCCCGACCCCAAGGTCAATGAGAAGTTCGATCACAAGCTGCACTTCCTGCGCGAAATGGAGCGCTTCTTCGCCAGGCGCAGGACCGGGCGCAGCGATCCGGTGCTGCTAATGGGCGATCTCAATGTCGCGCCGTTGGAGACCGATGTCTGGAGCCACAATCAGTTGCTGGACGTGGTCAGCCACACCCCGGTCGAGACAAAGCTGTTCGGCGAAGCCCAGGCCGCCTTCGACTGGACCGATGTGACGCGGGCTTTCGTGCCGCCGGCGGAAAAAATCTATTCCTGGTGGAGCTATCGCGCGAGCGACTGGGAGGCCTCCGACCGCGGGCGTCGGCTGGACCATGTCTGGGCCAGTCCCGGCATCGCCAGCGCGCTGAAGGGTCAGATCATTTTCAAGAAGATGCGCGGCTGGCAGAAAGCGTCAGACCATGTGCCGGTGATGGTAGAGCTGGATATCTGAGCGCTACCGCCAGAACCGCTTCATATCGCTGAAATCGCGAAAGCGCCTCATCGCCTTGCGGGCATGGCGGTCGCGTCCGGCAGCATAATGGCCGGCGAAAAGGCCGGCGCTGTAGCCGATCTCGGCCACAAGCCCGATGCGCACCAGCTCGGCGATCGTGGCCCTGGCATGGGCGATGTCGTTCAGGTGGCCCAGTTCTTCCTGCAGCCGCTTCACCGCCGCGAGATAGGGTTCGACCTGCTTGCGGCCATAAAGCGGCGCGAAGGCCTGGGCGACATAGCGCAGCTTCTTGAGCGCGATGCGCAGCCGGTGAAGGTCGCGTTCCTCCAGGCCATTGGCCAGCCGGCCGCGCTTTTCCACCCGCCTGGCCGCCGTCCGCAGCAGGCGGCGTGCCACCCGCTTCAGTTTTTCCCCGCGCCCCATGGGCAGGCGCGACTGGGAGAGCGCGGCGACATCGTCCATCAGGTGGCTGAAATCCTCCGATGCCAGGCAGGTTTCCACCGCCAGCCAGGCTTCGTCGCGCAGTGCCTCGGCGTCGCGGCGCAGGGCGGTAAAATCGCCGCCGCCGGCTGTCGCCGCCGGCCAGAGATCTTCCAGGAAGACGTCGAGGTCGCGCGCCGGCGACAGCCGGGCCGAGATCGCCTTGGTTCGGCTGCGCAGGTCCGCGAGCCAGTCCTGTTCGAAGGCGTCGCCAAAGGCGTCGAGCATGACCTCGAGCCGACGCAGCGCCACCCGCAGATGATGGAGCGCCTGCACCGAGCGGCCGGCACGCAGTACCCCGGCCTGGGCCTGAGCCGCGCCCAGACAATCGGCCAGAATGGCGCGAAAGGCCTCGTCGGCACCCATCTTGCGGTTGAGCTTGAGGCGCGCCTGCTTGCCGGTGGCGGCAACGCGCAGCAGGCGCTGGGCACCGTGGACGGGGCGGGCGCTGGAATGGCGGACGGCGATAAGGTCTTCCATGTCCCGAAGCTAACAAAGAGCATCGCCTGGAAACAATATCAGGACCGACGAGGGTCCGTCCTTGATGCCCCTCAAACCGGGCGGACGGGAATGCCAGCCGCCGCCATCGCCGCCTTGGCCTGGGCAATGCTCACTTCGCCGAAATGGAAGATGGAGGCGGCCAGAACGGCGCTGGCATGGCCCTTGGTGACGCCATCCACCAGATCCTGCGCCGAGCCGACCCCACCCGACGCGATGACGGGAACCGGAACCGCATCCGACACGGCGCGGGTCAGCGCCAGGTCGTAGCCGGATTTCACGCCGTCGCGGTCCATGGAGGTGAGCAGCACCTCGCCGGCGCCAAAGCCGACCAGCTTGCGGGCATGTTCGACCGCGTCGATGCCGGTCTCGCGCCTGCCGCCATGGGTGAAGATCTCATAGCGCCCGGATGGGGCCATCTTGGCGTCGATGGCGGCGACGATGCACTGGCTGCCGAATTTCTCCGCTGCTTCCGCCACGAACTCCGGCCGCGCCACAGCGGCGGTGTTGATCGAAACCTTGTCGGCGCCCGCCAGCAGCAGGGCGCGGATATCCTCCAGGGTGCGCACGCCGCCACCCACTGTCAGCGGCATGAAGCAGACTTCCGCCGTGCGGTGCACCACGTCCAGCAAGGTGCCGCGGGCCTCGTGGCTGGCGGTGATGTCGAGGAAGCAGAGCTCGTCGGCGCCGGCCTGGTCATAGACGATCGCCTGTTCCACCGGATCGCCGGCATCGCGCAGGGATTCGAAATTGATGCCCTTGACGACGCGGCCGTCCTTGACGTCGAGGCAGGGGATGACGCGGACCTTCAGCATCTCATCTCGCTTTCGCCAGCGCCGCGATGCTGAGCAGGGTGCGCCCGGTGACGGCATGGGCGGGGACGGCCGTGGTGCGGCTCAGCCCTTCGGCCTCCAGCAGCAGGTCCAGCGCATCGGCCAGGCGGTCGGCATTCCAGTTGCGCGCCTGGGCCTTGAAGCTGTCGGCGCGGGAAAAATGAATCGGCGGGAAGAATTTGCGCATCACCGCATCGAGCTGCTCGCCCCGCGCCATGCCTTCCTTGGCCAGCATCAGGCGCTGGAAATGGCCCAGCGCGCCGCGGATCACCTGGGCCGGCTGGGTGTCGGCCGCCCAAAGCCGTTCCAGCTCCAGATCGAGGCGGGCATAATCGCCGCTGCCCGCCGCGTCGAAAGCGCTTTCGCTGCGCGCCTGGCTTTCATCGCCCATTACGGCGCGGACATCATCGGCGGTGATCTGCCTGGCGCCATGGGCATAGAGCGCCAGCTTTTCCAGCTCGCGGCGCGTGACACCGCGGTCGCTGCCCAGGCGCGACACCGCTTCTTCCACCGCCCCTGGCGCCAGTGCAAAACCCAGGCCGCGCAATTCCTCGCGCACGACATCGCCCAGATCGCGGGCGGAATCGGCATAGCAGGCGATTGCCACGGCCTTGTCATCGCCTTCGAACAGCTTGCGCAGCGCCGACGCCTTGGCGAGATCGCCAGCCTCCAGCACCACCAGCGCGTCGCCGGCATGGCTTTCCAGGAAGGATTCGAACAGTTCGGTCAGGTCGTTGCCGGCGCCGCGGACGCGGATGACGCGGCGTCCGCCCAGCATGGAGATGGCGGCGGCTTCGTCAAACAGCCGGGCCGGATCGGCCAGCAGCGCCGCCTCGTTGATGTCCACGGCGTTGAAGGGATCGGCGAGATCGCTCACGACCGTCCTGAGCAGCTTCTCGGCGCGCTCCTGCACCAGCCCGGCATCGGGGCCGAAGACC
>CAZYGO010000024.1:0-9491 GCA_964647455.1 uncultured Rhizobium sp. | reverse complement strand
CAGGGCGAAAAGCAGGGTCTCATAGGCGCCCGACGAATGGGCGACCAGCACATAGGGTCCGGCAATGCCCGCGCCTGCCAGGGTGCGGTCCAGGTCGTCCGCCATCGCGGCGGCGGTCAGTGGCTGGCTGCTGGCGTCGCTGAAGCCAAGGCCCGGCCGGTCCCAGGCGCAGACCCGTGTCTGCTCTGCGACCGGTCCCTGCACGCGCCGCCAGGTGACCGACCAGTCGCCCACCCCGGCGGTGAGGATGACCGTGGGCGTGCCTTCGCCGCTGCACACCAGGTTGATGGCGCCGCCATCGGGCATCGTCACGCGCTGCTGCGGCCGGGAATAGATTTCCGGCATGGGCTGCGCGCCGGCACCCTGCGCCAGCGCGGCAAGCAGGACGAAGAAGGCCAGTCTTCGCATGGCAACTCTCCCTACCGGCGCGGCGCGGCACACGATTGGCGACCCGGCATTTCTTTTCAAGCCGCGCACCGGTCAATAACTATTTGAATAAGCGCGGAGAATTTCGCCATTCTCCATTCGGGGGTAGTCTCTTTTCCCGGCGAATCATCCATCCTCGCGTCCGAAGGTCGCCCTCATGATGCCGGACCGTCTCTTGCGCAGGCTTTTGCTGACCGGCGGACTGATGTCGCTGGGCGGCTGCGCCATTCCGCCGGTCACGCCGCCCGAGGTCGCCGAGGTGCGGGCCGAAGTGCTGGGCCTGGACCAGGCGGCCGCGCCGCCCGCCATGGCGGCATGGTGGACCCTGTTCCGCGATCCCCAGGCCGATGCGCTGGCCGCCGAGATGCTGAACGCCAACCCGACCCTGCAGGTGGCGATGGCGCGGATCCGGGCGGCGCAGGCCTCGGTGGCGATTGCCGGCGCGGCGCGCCAGCCGCGCATCGGCCTTGACGGCCAGATCCAGGAAACCCTGCTGAGCGACGAATATGTGCTGCCCGCGCCCTATGGCGGTTCCTGGCGGCAGGTGGGCGACATCCAGGCGCGCATGACCTGGGACCTGGATTTCTGGGGCAAGCAGCAGGCCCTGATCGCCAGGGCGCTCAGCCTGGCGGAGGCGCGCGCGCTCGATGCCATGGCGGCGCGCCAGGCTTTGGCCGGCGCCTTCGCCCAGGTCTATATCGGCCTTCTCTCCGCCTGGCAGGACATCGACATCGCGCGCCAGACGCTGGACGAGCGGCGCACCATCCTGAGCCTGACGCAGAGCCGCGCCGATGCCGGCCTCGAGAACGAGGCGGCGCTGGACCAGGCCCGCGCGCTGGTGGCGGCGGCGGAGGTGGATGTGATGGCGCTGGAGGCACAGCGCGACCGCATGGTCCATGCGCTGGCGGCGCTGACGGGGCAGGGCGCCGCCGCCTATGGCCGGATCGGCCGCCCCGCCGCCGCGCTGGATGCGGCCCTGCCGCTGCCCGCCGCCCTGCCGGCCGATCTTCTGTCGCGGCGGCCCGACATCCTGGCGGCGCGGGTGCGCATCGCCGCGGCCCTGCATGGTCGCGAAGCCGCCCATGCCGATTTCTATCCCGACATCAACCTGGTCGCGGCGCTGGGCGTGCAGGCCGTGGGGCTGGGCAACCTGTTCGGCGCCAGCGCCCTGACCACCGGCGTCGGACCGGCGATCCACCTGCCGCTGTTCGATGCCGGAAAGCTGAAGGCACAATATGCGCTGGCGGGCAGCGAACTCGATATCGCCATCGGCGAATACAATGAAACCGTGCTGGCGGCGGTGAAGCAGGTGGCCGATGCGCTGACCGGCGTGGAAAGCCTGGCGGCGCGCCGCCAGCGCCAGCTGACCGTGCTGGAAAGTGCCCGCCATGCCCTGCAACTGGCGGAAGAACGCTACCGGCTGGGCCTTTCGGACCAGATCGTGGTGCTGACGGCGGAAAATCTGGTGGCCCAGGCGCGGCGGCAACTCTCGGCGCTGGAGGCGGAACTCGCCACCCAGCGCGTGACGCTGTTCCTGGCGGTGGGCGGGGGCGCCGATACCGCCGCGGCGGGAGAAAATGGGGGGAGCGCGCATGAGCGATGAAAGGGGGGCGCGGCGCCGCTGGCGGCGGATCGGCATCGCGCTTGTCTGCCTGGGTTGCATCGCGGCGGGCGCGGTTTACGGCCTGCGCTGGTATAGCCATGCCCGTTTCCACCAGACGACGGACGATGCCTATGTCGCGGGCAACATCGTCGCCGTCACGGCGCGGGAAAACGCCACTGTCGCCGCCCTGATGGCGGACAATACCCAGGCCGTCCGGCAGGGACAGGTGCTGGTAGAGTTCGACCCCACCCTGGCGCGGATCGCGATGACGGCGGCGGAGGCCAACCTGGCCCGCGCGGTGCGGTCGGTGCGCGGGGCCGTCGCCAGCGCCGGCGCCTCTCAGGCGCAGCTGGCCCAGGCCGAGGCGCAACTGGCGCGCGCGCGCAGCGATTATGCGCGCCGGCAGTCCGCCCTGCCGGGCGCCCTGTCGCGGGAGGAGATCGCCCACGCCCAGGACGAAGTCGTCGCGGCCGAAGCCGCGGTCACGGCCGCGCGCAACAGCCTGGTGCAGGCGCGGGCGGCCATCGCCGGCACCGACGTGGCGGACAATCCGGACGTGCTCTCGGCGGCCGCGCAACTGCGCGCCGCCGCGGTCGCCCTCTCGCACATGCGCCTGGTGGCGCCCGTCGATGGCGTCATCGCCCAGCGCAGCGTGCAGGTGGGACAGCGGGTCAGCGCCGGCCAGCCCTTGATGGCGGTGGTGCCGCTTGGGGCAGTGTGGATCGACGCCAACTTCAAGGAAGTGCAGCTGGCCGGGATGCGCGTGGGCCAGCCCGTCACCGTCCGCACCGATATCTATGGCGACAAGGTGGTCTATCACGGCCGCGTCCAGGGCCTTGGCGCCGGCTCGGGCAACAGCTTCGCGCTGCTGCCGCCGCAAAATGCCTCCGGCAACTGGATCAAGATCGTGCAGCGCCTGCCGGTGCGCATCGCGCTCGATCCGGCCGAGCTGCGCGACCATCCGCTGCGCATCGGCCTGAGCGTGACGGCGGATGTCGATATCCGTGACCAGGCCGGTCCGGCGATCTCCCATGCGACGGGCGCGCCGCTCATGCAGGCCGGCACGGACGAGGCGGTGCTGGCCGAAGCCGACGCCCTGGTCCGCCGCATCGTCGCCGCCAACCGGAAGGCGCCGTGAGCCAGGCCCTGGATGACGAGGTGGTGGGCGAGGAACTGACCCAGCCGCCCCTGCGCGGGGCGATGCTCATCGTCACCGCCCTGGCGCTGGCGCTGGGAACCTTCATGCAGGTTCTGGACGCCACCATCGCCAACGTCTCCCTTCCCACGATCGCGGGCAATATCGGGGCCTCCGCCGACCAGGCCACCTGGGTCATCACCTCCTTCGTGGTCGCCAACGGAATCGCGGTGCCGCTGACCGGCTGGCTGATGAGCCGCTACGGCACGGTGCGGGTGTTCGTGGCCTCGGTACTGGCCTTTACCGTCACCTCGTTGCTGTGTGGCCTGGCCTGGAGCCTGGATTCGCTGGTCTTCTTCCGGGCGCTGCAGGGCGCGGTTTCGGGACCGATGATTCCGGGCTCGCAGGCGCTGCTGCTTTCCATCTTCCCGCGGGCGCGCCGCGCCACCGCGCTGGGGATCTGGTCGGTGACCACGCTGGTGGCGCCGATCTGCGGCCCGATCTTCGGGGGATACATCTCCGACCAGTATCACTGGGGCTGGATCTTCCTGATCAATGTTCCGGTCGGCCTGTTCGTCACCGCGCTGTGCTGGTTTGTGCTGCGCCGCCGCGACACCCAGCCTCACATCCGGCCGGTGGATTTCGTCGGCATGGCCCTTTTGGTGATCTGGGCCGGCAGCCTGCAGGTGCTGCTGGACCGCGGCAAGAACGCGGACTGGTTCGCCTCCGATTTCATCGCGGTGCTGGCCGTCATTTCCCTGGTCGGCTTTCTGCTGTTCCTGGTCTGGGAACTGACGGAGGAACATCCGATCGTCGATCTCTCCCTTTTCCGCTACCGCAATTTCGCCCTGGGAACGGTGATCTTCTGCCTGGGCAACGGCGTCTTCCTGGCGAACATGCTGCTGATGTCGCTCTGGCTGCAGACCCAGATGGGCTACACCGCCACCTGGGCGGGACTGGTATCGGCCCCCACCGGCGCGGTCGCGGTGCTGCTGACGCCGCTGGTGGTGTGGTCGATGACGCGGATGGATGCGCGCATCATCGCCACCATCGCCTTCCTGGCTTCGGCGGCATCCTATGTGATGCGGGGCAGCCTGACCGCCGATGCCAGTTTCGGCGCCATCGCCCTGCCGCTGATCGTGCAGGGCATCGGTTCGGCCACCTTCTTCATCGCCACCGTCAGCATCGTGCTGGACGGGGTTCCGGAAGGGCGCATCCCCTCGGCCTCGGGCCTGTCGAACTTCGCCCGCATCGTCGCCAGCGGCTTCGCGGTTTCGATCGTCACGACGCTATGGGACCGGCGCGAGGCTTTCCACCAGAGCCGGCTGGTCGAGAACCTCACCGCCTATTCGCCCGGCTTCCGCGAGGCGCTTTCCGCGCTGCAGGGGCTGGGCGCGGCGGCGCCGGCGGACAGCGTCGGTGTCGCGCGCGCCGTTACCGCGCAATCCTATCTGCTGGCGTCGGTCGACATGTTCTGGCTGTCGGCCATGCTCTGCCTGGCGGTCATCCTGCTGATCTGGCTTTGCCGCGGCACGCGGCCGGCCGGGGCGATGGTTACGGTCGAATAGAGCCGTACCGGGCGATGATGGCCTTGCGGTCGAGCTTCATGTTCGGGCGCAACATGCCGTTCGCCACCGAAAAATGCGCGTCCGCGAACAGGATTTCCACGAAGGGGAAGACGCCCCTGGTGGAGCGCATCGCATTGACGTGCTTGCGGACCGCCGCTTCCAGGCCGGGATCGTCGGCGTGCACCGCGTCGATGATGCAGGTCAGGTTGGTCGCTCCCGGTTTCAGGAACGCCACCGAATGCACCACCAGCGGACAGTTGTTGATTTCCCGCTCTATGACTTCGGGATGGATCTTGACGCCGCCCGGCGTGATGATCTGCTCCTTCTTGCGTCCCAGCAGGTACAGGTATCCGTCGGTATCCAGCCGGCCGATATCGCCGGTCGCGACGGTGCCGGGAGCCACGAAGGTGCGCTCATTCTCGCCCTCGGCGCACTGGAAATAGCGCAAGGTGAGCGGGTTCTCGCGCGTTACCAGGATTTCGCCGTCTTCCCGGAAGGACAGTTCGATGCCGTCCAGCACCCGGCCCACCGAGGCATAGCGGGCGGAATCCGGCGGGCGGAACGTGATCGAGCCGGCCTCCACCATCCCGTAGGATTCGCACAGCGGCAATTGCATCCGCCGGAAGAACAGCCCCATGTCCTGGCGGATGGGCGCCATGCCGGTGATGAGCCGCCGCATGTTGCCGCCGAACTGGCTGAGCACGGGCGCGAAAAGAAGGCCGGCCAGCTTGCGGCGCAAGGCGGCCCCCGGCAGCAGGGCGATCAGCGCGCCCAGGCTGCTGGCGACGGTGCGTTTCCAGCGCGGCAGCTTGGAGAATTCGGCGAAGACCATCTCGAAGAAGACCGGTGGCGCGATGAGGATGGTCGGCGACAGCGCCTTCATCGAGGCGAAGAGCTGCGTGAAATCGGTGATGATGATGTCGCAGTCGTACCAGATCGCGGCATAGCACATGTTGCGCTGCTGGAAATTCGACATCGGAAGGAAGAGCTGCATTCGGTCGCCCGGCGTCGCGCCGATCGCCTCCATGATCGGCGGCAGGGTGGCTTCGACTCCCTTGCGGCTGATGACCAGGCCCTTCAGCCCGCCCGCCGACCCGGAGGAGAAAACCAGGCTGTGCTGGTCCGCCAGGTCGCCGTCGGTGGAAGGGGGCAGCTTGCGCGCGGCCACGCCGTCATTGTCGCCCTCGAAGAGGGCGACATGGGGCGGGCGGGGCGAGAAAAGCCTGGAGTGCTTGCCGCCCAGCAGCAAAAGGCCGATGTCATACCGGTCCAGCAGGTCCTGCGTGACCTTGCCGGCGAAATCGTCGGTGAAGGGAACGGCGATGGCGCCGATCTCGATCAGCGCCAGGTCATGCACCAGCCACTGATAGGAGTTGGGCGCATATATGCCCACGCGCATGCCGGGGGTGACGCCCCATAGGCGCAGCTCCGCCGTCTTGCGTTCGGTGTCGGCGGCGAGTTGCGGAAGAGGGTGGCGGGTGGCTTTCCCGCCTTCGAAGGCATGGACGGCCGCCTTCCCCCTGCGGGCCGCATCCACCAGTCCATTCAGTTGCATCAATCGATCCTCCCGTTGCCTCGACATTGTTCTGCTGGAGTCGTGCAGCCACCGGGCTCCAGGAACCCGGCATCCGCGATACGCAACTTTGAAAAAGAGATGCTCCGCCGATTACTTAGCCAGAATCCGTGGGCGCAGGCAACATGGCGCGCAACCATCCTGGTCAGTGCTGGCGGCCCACCGCCGGCGCCATGTGTTTGCGCGCCGTGGTATCGGTTGCACGCTCCGCCGACTCTTCCAGGATGCCCGGCAGATCCCAGCGGCCCTCGGGTCGGATCAGCACATAGGGATCCGCGTCGATGGTGATGGCGTCGGGATCCGGCTCGATATGGGCCACGATCTCCACATACTCATAGTCGGAAAAGACGAAACGCCTGGTGTTGGGCTTCACGCGAAATCCGAAGCGGCTCCAGAAGGTGATCAGCCGTTCCTGGATATGACCGCAGACCTGCCGGTAGCCCTTTTTCTGGCAGAGCCGGAAGCCCGCCCTGGCGAGCTGGATGGCGGCGCGGGATTTGCGGAATTCCTTGCGGATCGCCATGCGCTCGAATTTGGCGAAGCCGGCAAAGAAGCGAAGGCGCAGGCAGCCGACCGGTTCGTCGCCGATATAGGCCAGCAGATGGGTGGCCGCCAGGTCGTTGCCGTCATACTCCTCTTCATAGGGGCATTCCTGCTCCCCGATATAGACGGCGTTGCGGATGGCGGCGACCCGCATCATGTCCTCGAAGGTGCGCGCGACGGTGATGCCGATTTCCTTCTTGCCGCTGCCGGGGACGTAGCTGTCATACAGCGGCCGCTCGGGCGCCCGGCGGAACTTCCACAGATGCGCTGCATGCTCGTTGCCGATCGTGGCGCCTTCGCTGAAGCCCAGCACATGCAGGAAGTTGCGCCCGTCCGGCGTCACCGGGCGCGCAAAGATGTCCAGGCCGGCATATTGGCGGCCGGCCAGGTGCTGCATGAAAAGCGCCATGCCCGCCGCCAGCGGTCCCGGCGCGAACACGCCCCACCAGTAGATCGCCGCCGGCCGCTGCCCGGGGCTGGAGAGGAATTTCACGTTGGGGCTGCCGGCATTGAGGGCGTCGATCGCCAGCAGCTGAAGCCCGAGGGCGTTCAGCGGCAGCATGGCGATGAAGCCTTCGCCTTTCGGATGCTGGGGGTTGAAGCGCGAGCGCCGGCTGACGGCGAAGAAACAGTCGGGGTTGAAGCGGATGACGCGCAGCACCTCTTCGGTGGCGGCAAGGCCGGGGATGCTGACGCGGGCCCTGGCCATGACATCGGCCACCACATCGACGTCCGGGCGGAAGATCACCAGGTGCCTGGCGACGCGATCGGGATCCAGTTCGTCCAGCCGGTGCCTGCCGTGCCGCTCCTCCGGGGCGCCGGAAGAATGCGCCAGCTTCCTTTGCAATCCGGCCATGCCGCCCCGCACGCTTTTCCAAAGTTCCCGGTTAACCCGCCGGAAACCATAACGGGTATCCGCGCGGCGGGAAAAAGCAACTGGCCTAAATAGACGGGATTCCCGCCAGGGTCCCGGTTCCACCGAAGCCCGCGATCGCGCGCGAGGGTGGCTGATGAGCCCAGTCCCGCAAACCAATGCTTTACGGGCTGTTCAGCCTTTTCCGCGAAAATCGGCGCGATGGATGTTGTGGCTGCAGCGCAAGCTTACAATCGCAAAGCTGTCAGCCTGGAATGGCACCAGTTCTGCGACCCCACGCTCGCATTTTCGGAGGAAGGCTATGCGGAAATGCTTTCGCTCTGGCGCGAAAAGGCCGGCGGGCGGAACATGCCGACGAGAAATGACATGACGGCAAGAGATCTCAGGAACTTTCTGCGACACATTCTCCTGTTCGAGCGCACGCGCAAGAACCCCTCGCAATATCGCTGGCGCCTGAGCGGCACCCGCGTGACCGAGATCGTTGGCCATCACACCGGCGAGACGCTCGAGGAAAGCGTGCCGCCGGAACATCTGGAGCGCTGGACACAGAGCTTCGACATGATCCTGGCCAGCGAGCAGCCCTGGCGCTTCTTCGGCCGGGTCCGCATCAAGGGGCGAGAATATCTCCATGCCGAGCACCTGCACATGCCGCTGGCCAATGACAATGGCGAGGCGACCTATGTCATGGGCCTGTGCCGCTACAAGCCGCTCTATGCCGAAACCGACGACCTCTGGGAAAACGAGCTGGCGTCGCTTCCGGGCGGGCTGCTCTAGGCCGCCTTTCCCCTGAGCGGGCACGTTCCCTCCACGACCCCGCCATGGCATAAACCGACGCGACGAGAATCGCGGGGCCCGTCCGGCAGCGCCCGGCGGCCGGAGGGGGAGGCTTGCCAGAGAGTTGGACGTCCGCTCCAAAGGCGCCGGTCTATTACGGCTGGTACGTGCTGGCGGCCTCCGCCGTTTCGGAAATGCTGGTCATGGGTGCGACCAGCTATGCCGCCGGCCTTTTCGTCCTGCCGCTGCAGGCGGAATTCCACCTTTCGCGCGCCGATGCGAGCAGCGCTGTCCTGCTTTTGTATCTGGGCAGCATACCGGCGGCGCCGCTGGTCGGGCGGATGCTGGACCGCTGGCCGGTGCGCCTGGTCGCCGCCGCGGCCGCGGTGATCCTGGCGGCAAGCTTCTCGGCCATCGCCTTCGCCCACTCGGTCTGGCTGATGGCGGCGTTGCTGCTTGTTCCCGCCGCGCTTGCCTATACCGCGCTGGGTCCGCTCACCACCTCGACGCTGGCATCGCGCTGGTTCTATCGCCGGCGCGGCCTGGCGCTGGGGATCGCCGCGGTTTCAACCTCCGGCGGCGGCTTCACCGTCGTTCCGCTGCTCAGCCTGGCGATCCAGCAGCATGGCTGGCGGCTGGCGCTGTTCTATGAAGCGCTGGCCATTGGCGCGGTCATCGCGATCCTGGCATGGCTGGTGCTGCGGGACGGGCCCGGCAGGCTGGGCCTGGGTGGCGCGAGCGAAAATCGCGGCCGCCCGGCCGAAGAGATGGCGCCGGCCGCGGCCCAGGTTCCGCTGGCCGATGTCGTGCGGCGCTCGTCCTTCTGGATACCGAGCCTGACCCTGGCGACGATTTCCGGCACCAGCCAGGCCGCGATTTCCACCCTGGTTCCCTATGGCGTCGAGCTCGGGATCGACCCGGTGCGGGCGGCGGTGCCGATCTCGGCCTTCGCCGTGACGGCGGCGGGCACCAAGGTGCTGGCCGGGCTTCTGGCC
>CAZYGO010000023.1:0-8120 GCA_964647455.1 uncultured Rhizobium sp. | reverse complement strand
AAGCGGGCTTCCAGCTTCTCGATATTGTCGCGGACGACATCCCTGGCGTTACGGGACAGGGTCGCGCCCTGTATCTCAAGCTGCAACGGTGTTTTCATCGGACATCTCCAACAGGGCGCAATCGCCGCGCCGCCTCGCGGCAAGGATATGCGTGTCGGCGGCACGACGGGCCTCCGCCACATTCTCGTAACAGGCGACCGGCACGCTTTCGCAGCTGAGAACCCAGCCGCAGCGCAGCGGGGTCACCGCATAATGCAGAACGGTGGGGCCGCATTGCCGGCCTTGCGTCTCAGATTTCATCAGCGGCTTCCTCGTTTTCCTCCGCGGCTTCGACAGCCGCGAGGCCCTCTTCGAGATAGTCGCCCAGCAGCGGCAATCCGAGCAGATATTCTGCGGTCCGGCGGTTATGGGCGCGCCGCGCCTCCTCCAGCGCCAGGCCGAAATCGTCCGCGCCATAGGTGCCGCGGCCGATCCAGGCGAGGGCGACAAGCGCCACCTGCTCGTCCTCGTCGAGACTGCGGATGAATTCGCGCAGCTCCTCGAAAACCGCGTCATGTTCGGGATTTTCCAGCGTTTCGGCTGCACTGTCCTCGAACTCCCCGGCGTCGAAGGCGGAATCGGTCACGTCTTCCTTGGCATCCAGCATCCGGGCCTCGGTAATGACCTGCCGCACTTTTTCGGGATTGATGTCGAGCAAGAAAACCTCCCGTCAGATAAAGGCAATTAAATGTGCGGCTGTGTTGCCGCCCATGATCCGGATCAATTCCGCGGCTCTGTGGGCTTCAGGCTCAATATGTAGGCCGAGACATCGGCGATTTCCTGCCGCGACAGTGAATAGTTGGGCATGGTGTGATGCGGCGTGCCGAGGAAGACCGCAAGCGACATGCGGGTGGTCGAAGGCATGCGCGCCACGGCCGCGAATGAGGGCGGCGTGTCGCGGACGGGCCCCTGGGCCGTCGGTTCGACCTGATGGCAACTCGAGCACCATATCGTCGCCAGGCGATGGCCGGCTTCGACATTCTGGGCGCAGGCGGGCACCATCCCGCACAGAAGAACCGCAAATCCAAGACTGGCAAGGCGCATGGAAACCTCCCTGATCCACTACCATTGCCGCATGCGGGAAGGGCTCAGGCCTTGAGGAAGGTCAAACGCGGCGGTTGATTTCGCGCAAGGCCGGGGCCGGGTGCGCTGCTAGTCTGTAACGTGCGTACTTGGCAGGAAAAGCCCTTGATCGCGCTGGAAGATTGCATCGCCATCTGTGGCCTGACGCCCGAGGAGGTCGCCGCGATAGCCGAGCATGAGCATGTGCCGGACGTGATCGCGGCCACGCTGGGTTCCTATCTGCTGCAACAGGCCCATGGTAGCGAACGCATTCGTCAAATGCTGGTGGATGACATTCGCGCCAGCCTGGCGGCGGGGGAGCACGGCCATGCCGCGCTGCTGATTGGCGCGCTGCGGCACTTTCTTTCGCTGCACCCGCAAGCCATTGCGGCGGATCAAGGCGCCATGCACCGCTAGCTGGTGACGTGCGCCATGCTTGACGATACCAGGGCTTTTCTTGCCGACGCCGGCCTGTCGGCAGCGGTGGTCGACCGCTCCCGCCTTTTGCGCCTGATCCTGGCGGGGGCGGGTGCGCTCGCCGCTGCGGCGGCGGTATGGGCGTGGTTCTTCTGGCCGCTGCCCCTGACCACCGTCCGGCCGCGCCTCGGCACCGCCATTGCCGCAGTGTATGCCAGCGGCAATGTCGAGTCAGCCGTCATGCTCCCGGTGGCCCCCCGTATCGGCGGCAGGCTGGTGTCGCTCGCCAGCGACGAGCAGCACAAGGTGGCGAAAGGGCAGGTTCTGGCGCGGCTGGAAGCCGAGGATTTGGCGGGAAATATCTCCCAGCTCGAAGCCCAGGCGACGTTCGCCCGCAACGATTATCAACGCTATGCCCGCCTGATGGCGCAGGACGCCACCGCCCGACAGACTTACGAACATGCCCTGGCCGCCTGGCAGGCCGCCGAGGCGGCGGTGCGTCAGGCCAGAGCCCAGGCTGGCTTCATGACCTTGACGGCGCCTGCGGCCTGCCAGGTCATTTCGCGCGACGGCGAGGTTGGCCAGTTCATTGCCGCCAACACACCCATCTTCTGGCTCGCCTGCGATTCTGGGCTGCGCATCTCGGCGCAGGTGGATGAGGAGGATATCAGGCTGGTCCGCCCCGGCCAGCGCGTGGTGATCCGCGCCGACGCCTTTCCCGGGCAGGTATTCGAGGGACGGGTGAGCGAGGTGACGCCCAAGGGCGATCCGATTGGCCGCAGCTATCGCGTCCGCATTGCCCTGCCCGCCGATACGCCCCTGCGGATCGGCATGACGGCCGATACCAATATCGTCATTCGCCAGAGCAACGCGGCGCTGCTGCTGCCGGCGGCATCGGTGGCGGATGGCAATGTCTGGCTGGTGACGGATGGCAAGGCCGTCCGCCGGCCGGTTCTGACCGGCGCGCGCAATGGCGATCAGGTCGAGATCCTGCAGGGGCTTTCGCGCAATGACGCCGTCCTGCCCGACGGCCGTTCGTCTCCGTCTTTCCGCGGCCTTCGCAACTTGCCGGGCCTGCCGTGATGAAAGGCGTGCTGGGCGCAATCGGCGTGCGCCATCTTCTGGCCCGCAAGCGCCAGACCGGAGTGTCGCTGCTGGGAATCGTGCTCGGCGCGGCCTTTTTCCTCGGCATTTCCGCGATGATGCAGGGCTCCGAAGCCGACTTCATCCGCCGCCTGATCGACAATTCGGCGCACATTTCGGTTCAGGACCAGTTCCGCAATCCGCAGCGCCAGCCGCTTGCCCAGCTTTACCCCGCGGCCGTGATCGAAATGCACCGCGTCAAGCCTGAAACGGAGACACGCGGCATCCGCAATTATGAGACGGCGCTGGAATATCTGCGGGGCTTTCCCGGGCTGAAGGCGTCGCCGGTGCTGCAGGGGCAGGGGCTGGTAAGCTTCGCCGGCAAGGATTACGGCCTTGCCCTTAATGGCATCATCCCCGCCGATGTGGACACGGTTTCCACCATCGGCAGCAACATGGTGAATGGCACCGTTGCCGACCTCGCCGCCAATCCCGACGGCATCATCATCGGCAGCGAACTGGCGCGCCTGCTTTCGCTGGAACGGGGCGAGAGCCTTACCGTGTCCTCCGCGACGGGGCGGACGCGCAGTCTCAAGATCGTCGGCATCTTCCACACGGGCCGGGCGGGCTTCGACCAGTCCCAGGCCTTCCTGGCGCTGAAGCGAGTCCAGTCCCTGCTCGGCCGCGCCAACCGGGTGAACCTGATCGCCATCAAGCTCGTCGATCCCTATCAGGCGCGCGCCGTGGCGGGACGGATCGAGGATCGTCTCAAATACAAGAGCGTCTCCTGGCAGGAGGCCTCCGAGGACATCATGAGCACGCTCGAGTTGCGCAATATCATCATGTATAGCGTGGTCAGTGCCGTGCTTTTGGTGGCCGCGTTCGGAATCTACAACGTG
This sequence comes from uncultured Rhizobium sp., assembly GCA_964647455.1. Classification (GTDB taxonomy): domain Bacteria; phylum Pseudomonadota; class Alphaproteobacteria; order Micropepsales; family Micropepsaceae; genus Rhizomicrobium. The sequence goes on along the minus strand of CAZYGO010000023.1, from coordinate 4,620 downwards.
ATCTCCACCGTGGTGATGGAGAAGCAGCGCGATATCGCCATTCTCAAATCCATGGGGTTCCATGCCCGCGATATCCAGACCATCTTCCTTACGGAAGGCGTGATCCTGGGCGCGTTGGGCTGCGTCCTGGGCCTGCCGCTCGGCACGGCCATTATGTATGCGCTGAGCCGCCTCAGCTTCCGTTTTCCCGGCGCCAGCCAACCCACCAGCATGCCGATTGACTGGGGCTGGAAGCAGTTTGCCATCGCGGGCGGCTTCGCTTTCCTGGCCGCGGTGGGTGCGGCGCTGCTGCCGGCGCGCAAGGCCGCCAAGCTGCGGCCGGTGGATATCCTGCGGGGCGGCGTGTGAGCGTGGTGCTGCAGGCTCGCGGCCTGACCCGGACCCTGCCGGGCGAGGTTCCGGTGACGCTGGTACGCGACATCGATCTGGACATCGCGGAAGGTGAGTTTATCGCCATCACCGGCCCCTCCGGCTCCGGCAAATCCTCGCTGCTCTATCTACTTGGCCTCCTGGACCAGCCCAGCGCCGGCTCGCTACGGCTTGACGGCACGGAAACCGCACAGTTCGGCGAGGCGCAACTGGCTGATATCCGCCTGTCGCGATTGGGCTTCGTCTTCCAGTCCAACTTTCTGCTGCCGGAATTCTCCGCCCTCGAAAATGTCCTGCTGCCGATGCGGCGGCTGGGCAGGCTTTCTCCCGCCGCCGCCGAAACGCGGGCGCGGGCGTTGCTGGCCGAGTTCGGCCTTGCGGGCCAGGCCGACAAGCTGCCACATCAGATGTCCGGCGGCCAGAACCAGCGCGTCGCCATCGCGCGGGCCCTCGCCAACGACCCGGCCGTGATCCTGGCCGACGAACCCACCGGTAACCTCGACACCGTGTCCAGCGCCGCGGTGCAGAACATCCTGCGCGCGCTTTCCCGCCAGAAGGGCCGCACCGTTGTGGTTGTAACCCATGACGCTGCCTTTGCGGCCAAGTGCGACCGGATCGTCCGGGTGGTGGATGGACGGATCGAGCGCGCGGCCGCCTGAGCTTTGATCGACCTCAAGGCGGTCGGCCGGCAAACCCGCACAAATTGCGCATGGATATCGCCGACCCCGGCAATGATGGCCGACGCAACGCTCACCTGCGCCATGACGCACTCATCGCCAGATGCAAGGGGCTAACGCCCGCAGTGACCGCCGTGGTCCATCCCTGCGATGCCGCTTCGCTGGCGGGCGCGGTTGAGGCAGCCGCCCAGGGGTTGATCGTGCCGGTTCTGGTGGGGCCGGAAACCAAGATCCGGGCCGCCGCGGCGGCGGCCGGGCGCGACATTTCCTCCTTTCGCGTCGTCGCCACGCCCCACAGCCATGCCGCCGCCGCCGAAGCGGTGGCGCTGGCCCGCCGTGGCGAGGTCGAGGCCCTGATGAAGGGAAGCCTGCATACCGACGAATTGATGCATGAGGTCACGCAGGCCGATAGCGGTCTCAGGACCGGCCGGCGCATCAGCCATGTCTATGTTTTCGACGTTGCCGCCTATCCCAAGCCGCTCCTGGTCACCGACGCGGCCATCAACATCCAGCCTTCACTCGCGGACAAGCGCGACATCTGCCAGAACGCGATCGACCTTGCCCATATCCTCGGTATCGAAACGCCCAAGGTCGCGATCCTGTCGGCGGTGGAGACGGTCACTGACAAGCTTCCCTCCACACTGGATGCGGCAGCCTTGTGCAAGATGGCCGAGCGCGGGCAGATAAGTGGCGGCCTGCTCGACGGCCCGCTGGCCTTCGACAATGCCATCTGCCTTGAGGCGGCAAGAACCAAAGGCCTCAATTCCGCCGTGGCCGGCCAGGCCGACATCCTTCTCGTACCCGATCTGGAAAGCGGTAACATCCTCGCCAAGCAACTGACTTTCTTTGAGGGCGCCGAGGGAGCCGGGATCGTGCTTGGCGCGCGCCTGCCGATCATGCTGACCAGTCGTGCCGATCCGCTGCCGACGCGGATTGCTTCCGCGGCCATCGCGCTTTTGATCGCGGACGCACGCCGGCGCGGCGTGATTTGAAATGACCGGCGTCCTTCTTGCCCTCAATGCTGGGTCTTCCAGCCTGAAATTCGCGCTGTTCGACAACGCTCTGGCGCCGCTGCTGCGGGGGCGCATCACCGGCATCGGCGGCCGGGCAATGTTCCATGCAGTTCCCAGCCAGGACGCGGCGCCCGTGGAGGAAAGCTGGCCTGGCCGCAGCCATGAGGATTTCCTGCCACGCCTGCTCGACTGGATCGCGGCGCAGCCCGGCCTTCCGGCACTTGCTGCGGTGGGGCACCGTATCGTCCATGGCGGTCAGCACTTTGCCGCGCCGCTCCAGCTGGAGGAAACGGCGCTGGAGGCGCTGGAGCGGCTGGTCCCGCTGGCGCCGCTGCATCAGCCTCACAATCTCAGCCTGGTGCGGGCGCTGACGGCGCTGCGGCCGGGCCTGCCTCAGATTGGCTGTTTCGACACCGCCTTCCATGTGACCATGTCGGCGACTGCGCGGCGTTTTGGCCTGCCGCACGCCCTGGAGGACCAGGGGGTGAAGCGTTACGGCTTTCACGGCCTTTCCTACGGCTATATCGCCCACCGGCTGGCGGAACTGGCGCCTGAGCGCGCCAAGGGCCGCATCATCGTGGCGCATCTGGGCAGCGGCGCCAGCCTTTGCGCTCTGCGCGATGGCCGCAGCGTCGATACCACCATGGGCATGACGGCGCTCGATGGCCTGGTGATGGCGACCCGTGTCGGATCGCTTGATCCGGGCGTGATGCTGCATCTGATGCGGCAGGGCATGACATGGGAAGAACTGGAAACCATGCTCTATGAGCACGCCGGCCTGCAAGGCGTTTCCGGCTTCAGCGGCGACATGGCGGCGCTTCTGGCGAGCGACCGGCCGGAGGCGGCCAGGGCAGTGGACCTTTTCGTCTTCCGCGTCGTGCGCGAAATCGGCGCCTTGGCGGCCACGTTGGGTGGCCTGGACGGCTTGGTCTTCACGGCCGGCATTGGCGAGAACTCGGCCATCATCCGCCGGCGCATTTGCGAAGGCTGCGCCTGGCTGGGCGTTGCGGTGGACGAAGCCGCCAACCGGGCGCACGCCCCGTCCATAAGCGCGGCCGCAAGCCATGTTCCGGCCTGGGTGATTGCAACCGACGAAGAATTCATGATCGCGCACCAGGCCATGGGTGTGCTGGCAGGCGCTGCGGGGCGGTAATAGTTCGAGGCCTCGAGAATGTGCCCCGCCGAGGCGACAAGCCACAATGCGCCAAATTCGCCGGATTTTCGCCGCACTGCCTTGAAATATTGCGCCCGATCAATCGCTGCGCGGTTGTCCTGGCTAGGCTGCGGGCTGTTTGAATGGGAAAGTTCGTGAGAACCATCTACCGGTGCGGCATTTCATTGCTGCTGGCCTTTGGCGGGCTGGCGGCGGCCGGCTCTTCCGTGCTGGCTCAACCCCTGCCTGCCGATGCGCGCGCTCTCTTGGCGAGCGCAAACACGGATGGTCTTGACCCCGCCGCCTATCGGAATGGCGACATGGCCGCCCTGGCCTCCTATGCCCGTGACCTGGCGCTGGGGCGCCCGGCCCTGCGCAACCTCGAACGGGACGTGGCCTTGCCGGCATCGCAATTCGACCCGCAGCCGGTCTTGGAAGATGCCCTTCGGTCGGGGAAGCTGTCCGAACTGCCAGCCCGTCTGGCGCCGCCCTATCCGGATTATGCTCTGCTGAAGACAGGGCTTGCACGATATCGGGCAATCGCCGCTGCCGGTGGCTGGCCTGTGCTGAAGGGCTTGGCGAAGGACTATACGGCTCCGCAGGATGCGGCACGATTGCGGCAGCGGCTGGCTTTCGAGGATGATGCCCTCAAGGCCGAAGCCGGCGCGGATTTGACCGAAGCGCTCAAGCGATTCCAGGCGCGCCACGGCCTTGAAGCCGATGGCGTGCTGGGCCGCGCCACGCTTGCGGCGCTCAACGTTCCGGCCGCGGCCCGCGCCGATACGATTCTGGCGAACATGGAGCGCTGGCGCTGGCTGCCGCGAACGCTGGAAGACGATCGCGTCGTCATAAACGCCGCTGCGGCAGAGCTTGTGCTGACGCTGGGCGGCCGGCCCGTGCTGACGTCGCGCGTGATCGTCGGGCGGCCGCGCGATCCCACGCCCATGCTGAAAGCGGAAGCGGCCGGCCTGACAGTCAATCCGCCCTGGAACGTTCCCACCGCCATTGCGGCACGCGAAATCCTGCCCAAGCTGAAGCGCGATCATTCCTATCTGGTTGGTCAGGACATGGTGTTGCTGAACGGGCCGCCGGGTGACCCGCAGGGCTTGACGGTGGACTGGCGCGCCGTGCCGGCCGGCACGTTTCCCTATCGCCTGCGGCAGCATCCCGGCCCCAAAAACGCCCTGGGCCAGGTGAAGCTGGAATTGCCCAACCGCTTCGACGTTTATCTGCACGACACGCCGGGCCGTGCCGCCTTCGCCCGCAATGAGCGCCATCTCAGCCATGGCTGTGTGCGCGTCGAGCAGATACTGCCCCTGGCTTCCTACGCCATGTCCGCCGATCTTCAATCGATGGAAAAACTCGTGGCCGCCATCGACAGCGGCGAGACTTCCTATCTGCCGCTGCA
>CAZYGO010000022.1:0-2794 GCA_964647455.1 uncultured Rhizobium sp. | reverse complement strand
CCGAAGCCGAAAAGGCCTATCTCCATCCTGCCGCCACCGCCGCCGAGGCGCGGGGCGAGCTGGTGGAGGAATTCTCCCGCATCGCCCGGGTGGCGGAAGACCGCGACCAGTTGCGCCAGGCCTTCGCCGCCGCGGTGCGGGCGCTGGGCTTCGATCATTTCGCGCTTCAGGGCCAGGGCGCGCGGCTGCTGATCGCCGACCTGCCGGCCAACTGGATTTTCCGCCCCGATCCCGACCGCGACATCATCTTTGCCGCCGCCGCCCGTTCGCTCTCTCCTTTCCTCTGGTCGGACGTGCCCCGCCTGATCGCGCTCTCGCCTGCCGATGCGCGCACGGTGGAAACGGCGCCGCCCGGCTTTGCCGTGCCGCTGCACGGCTCGCCCTTCTCGTCGGGGCTGTCCTCGCCGCCGGGCCTGGCCGAAGCGCGCGGCTTCGCCGGCTGCTGCTCCTTCCTGATGCGCCGGGGCGGCAGCCTGCCGGCCGAGAGCTTCGCCGCCGCGCACTATCTCGCCGCGCTGGCCTTCGAAGCGGCGGCCCGGGTGGAGCGGGCGCAGCCGCCCCGTCCCCGCCTGACCCCGCGCCAGCGCGATTGCATGGTGCTGGCGGCCCAGGGCAAGAGCGACTGGGAAATCGGCAAGCTGCTGGGCATCAGCGAGTCCACCGTCCACAAGCATATCGAGGACGCCAAGCGCCGCTTCGGCGTTTCCACGCGCATCCAGCTCGTGGTCCGGGGCCTGGCGGAAGCCCGGCTCAGCTTCACCGACATTCTGGGCGGGAAATCCTAACCGCCCGCGGTTCCGGAAATCGCGAGCGCGGCAGCAAAGCCGCCCACCCGCCAGGGCAAAGGTCCGACTCCCTTTCGTGCGTGAAGTGCACAGGAAGGGCGGAAGGGTTAAATAGATATACGGCCGCTAGGCGTTCACCAGCTCGACCTGCACCACATCCGTCCGCGCCACGGCGAACGTCGCCGCGCAGATCCCCAGATAGAATTCCCAGTTGCGCAGGAACTGTTCGTCATGGCCCAGCGCCTTGATGGCGCCTTCCTGCTTCTGCATCGCCCCCAGCCATTCGCGCAGCGTGCGGGCATAATCCTTGCCGAAGCCGAAGGCGCCGGCGAATTTCAGCCCCGCCTTCTCGGCCTCCTCGCGGAAGCGCTGCAGGCTGGGCAGCATGCCGCCGGGGAAGACATAGTGGCGGATGAAGTCGCTGCGGGTGCGATAGCCGGCGAAATACTCGTCGCCGATGGTGATGGTCTGGATGATGGCGCGGCCGCCGCGCTTCAGCCGCTCCGCCACGGTCTGGAAATAGGCGGGCCAGTAATGCTCGCCCACCGCCTCGAACATCTCGATCGAGACGATGTTGTCGAAGGTGCCGCGGCAGTGGCGGTAATCCTGCAGCCGGATCTCGGCCGGGGTGTTCTTCAGCCTTTCGGTGGCGAAGCTGTGCTGGGCGGGCGAAATCGTCAGGCCGGTGACCTTGTGGCCGTCGGCGCCGGCGCGCTCGGCAAAGCCGCCCCAGCCGCAGCCGATCTCCAGCACATCGGCCTTGCGCGCGGTGAATTTGGAGAGGATGCGCTCATACTTGTTCTGCTGGGCGCGATAGAGCTCGTCGGTGTCCTTATAGAGCGCCGAGGAATAGGTCATGCTGGGATCGAGCCACAGCGAATAGAAATCGTTGCCGACATCGTAATGCGCCTTGATGTTGCGCGACGAGCCGGCGACGGAATTGCGCCGCACCAGGGCATTATGGATGACGAAGCCGATGCGGTTGATGAAATTGCCGTCCGAGAAATCCTCGAAATGGTCGAGGTTGAGCAGGAACAGGCTGACCAGGTTCTCGACACTGTCGGTGCTCCAGCTGCCGGCGATGTATTCCTCGCCCAGGCCGATGTCGCCGCGCGCCATGATCCGCCGCAGCACGCTCCAGTCGGCGATGGCGAAGCGGGCGCGAGGGCCGGGGCGGGCGCCCTCCACCACCGTCACCTCGCCATTGGGGGCGACGAATTCCAGGGTGCCGCTATCCAGTTTGCCCAACGCCTTGCGCCAGGCCTTTTCGACAATAAAGGCGGGAATCAAGGACTTGGCTCCATTCCTTGAAAGACGCCAAAAGTCTAGCGCGGGGCGGGAACCAAGGCCAGCGGAGACGATGTTGCGCCGCACAGCGCGGGCGGCGCGCTCAGTCCTTGGGGCGAGCCAGAAGCTGGCTGGCGCCCTGGCTGGCGGTCACCACATTGCTGGCGGCGTCGTAGCGAAGGGTGGCGGCATCGAGGGTGACGACCGTTTCGCTGCCCAGCAGCGCCACCTCCAGACGGACCGGCTTGCCGTCCAGCAGCTCAACCCGCTGCACCGCGCCGATCACCCTGCCATCCGGATCGGCCACCCTGGCGGCGGCGACGCGGTCGGGCAGGGCGCCCGTCTGCGCCAGCGGCGCGGGCGCCGTCAGCGGCCGCTCCGGCTCCGCATCGCCATGGGCGCCACCAAGGGCGGCGGCTATCATCAGCGTTCCAAGTCCGGCGGCCAGCCTGCTGCGCATGACGCTTCTCCCATGCGAGGAAAACGCCTGGTGGCAGGCCCTGTTCCTTGAGCTCGCGCGCGGCACGCCGGAACCCGGCCGTCATCCTGCGAGTTTGCTAGTGCATAGAGAGAAAGGATTTTCATGGGAACGATACTGATCATCGTGCTGCTGCTTCTGCTGCTGGGCGCCTGGCCGGCCTGGCCGCACAGCCGCAACTGGGGCTACTACCCGTCCGGCACCCTGGGACTTGTCCTGGTGATCGTGCTGATCCTCGCGCTCA
>CAZYGO010000021.1:0-3602 GCA_964647455.1 uncultured Rhizobium sp. | reverse complement strand
GATGGGCGCCCTGGCATCCTTGTAGCGGGCGGTGGCGAGCGTGTCGTTCTGCGCGCCGCCCGGCGCCGCCGGTAGCGCTAACATCAACGCCAGAAAAGAGACCTTTATCCCGTTGCGCATTTGCCGTTCCCCTTGGGCCGTCAGGATTGACGGCGAAGCATGCCATCCAGCCGCAGCGGCCTTTTCGCCGCCAGGTTTACTTTTGCCGTGCGCCCGCCGGCGCGCACATTCACCGCGCGGGCGAAGTCGGCGGTCAGCACCGCCCCGGTCAGACCCTGGCCGCGCCAGGTCATGTCCACGGTCAGGCCGCCGCGGGCGCGCAAGCCGCTGACGTGGCCCTGCGGCCAGGCGGAAGGCAGAGCGGGCAGCAGCGCGACCTCGTCATCGTCGCTCTGCAGCAGCATCTCGGCGATGGCGGCGGAAGCGCCGAAATTGCCGTCGATCTGGAAGGGCGGATGGGTGTCGAACATGTTGGGCAGGGTGCTTTCGCCCAAGAGTCCACGCAGCATCAGATGGGCATGGTCGCCGTCGCCCAGCCGCGCCCAGAAGGCGATCTTCCAGGCCTTGGACCAGCCGGTGCCGCCGTCGCCGCGCAGTTCGAGGGTGCGCCGGGCGGCGGCCGCCAGCTTCGGGGTGCCGCGGGGGCTGATCGCCTGGCCGGGATAAAGCGCATAGAGATGCGAGACGTGGCGGTTCTCCGGCTCGGCCTCGCGATAATCCTCGATCCATTCCTGCAACTGGCCGCGGGCGCCGACCTGCAGCGGCGACAGGCGCTTGCGCGCCGCTTCCGCTTCGGCGCGCATCGCCGCGTCCTGGCCCAGCAGCCGCGCGGCCTGGATGAAGGCGGCGAAGAGCTCGTCGATCAGCTCCAGGTCCATGGTCGCTGCCCAGGTCAGCTGCGCGCGCTTGTCGTTCAGGAAATAGGAATTCTCCGGGGAGAAGGAGGGGTTGGTCACCAGCTTGCCGGCGAAGCGGCTGCCGGCCGGCGCTTCCACCAGCGTGTCGAGCACAAAGCGCGCGGCGCCCTTCATCGCCGGATAGGCCCGGCGCGCCAGGAATTGGCGGTCGCCACTGAAGCGGTAATGGTCCCACATCTGGTTCGCCAGCCAGGCCTGGCCCATCGGCCAGATGCCCCAGGCGCCGTCCACCGGCGTGGTGGCGCGCCACAGATCGGTGTTGTGGTGCAGCACCCAGCCGCGCGCATTGTAGTGCGTCTTCGCCGTGACGGCCCCGCTCGCCTGCAGGTCGTCGATCAGATCCCATAACGGCTCCTGAGTCTCCCACAGGTTGACATTCTCGGCCAGCCAGTAATTCATCTGCAGATTGATGTTGGTGGTCATCTTCGACCCCCAGGGCGGCGTCAGGCTGTCGTTCCACAGGCCCTGCAGGTTGGCGGGCTGGCCGCCCGGCCGCGACGCGGAGATCAGCAGATAGCGGCCATAGTTGAAATAGAGCGCCGCCAGCGAGGGATCGTCCCCGGTCTTGGCGGCGGCGATGCGCTGGTCGGTCGCCAGCGGGCCTTCCGGGATGCGCGCCTGAAGCGGCTGGACCGCATTGGCGTCGGCGCCCAGCTCCAGCCGGACGCGCCGGAACAGCGCGCGATAGTCCGCGACATGGGCGTCCCGCAAGGGACCGGCCGCCACGGTGAAGGCGGCCTCCACCGGGGCGCGCGCGGCGGCGAGGGCGTCGCCGCCGATGTCGCGATAGTTGCGGAAGCTGGTGGCGGCATTGAGCAGGATGGTGGCGCTGTCGGCGCCGCTGACCCTCAGGCGATTGCCGTCCGCCGTCACCGTGCCGCCTTCGGTGCGCACCCGCAGCACCGCGGCATAGCGCAGGCCGGGCGCATCCCAGGAGCCGATCCAGGAGCCGGGCCGGTTCTGGCGGGGGCCGATCTGCCCCGTCAGCTGCAAGCCATCCTTGCCGGCGACCGCCGTGACGGCGCCGGCCTGCGGCGTATCCAGGGCGATGGAGAAATTCTGTTTTCCCGCCGGGCCGGACAGCCGCACCACCAGCACCTGATGGGGATGGGAAATGAAGGTCTGGCGCCGGAAGACCTCGCCGCCCACCTCGTAGGTGACGTATGACACCGCATCGTCCAGCGAGAGGTCGCGGTGATAGCCCTGCGCGGCGTCATGGCCCTCGACCTGCAGGCGCAGGTCGCAGAAGGGCTGAAAGGGCATCAGCAGCGACGGATTGCCCATCATCTGCGCCGTCAGCTTCTCGGCCGCCTCGATCTGCCCCGCGAAGATCAGCCGGCGCAGCTCCGCCAGGTGGGAGGCGGCTTCGGGATTGGTGTAGTCGTGAGGCGCGCCACCCCACAGCGTCGCCTCGTTGATCTGGATGCGCTCGTCGGCGATGCCGCCGAACACCATGGCGCCCAGGCGGCCATTGCCCAGCGGCAAGGCTTCTGTCCATTGCTTGGCGGGCTGGCGATACCACAGGCTCAGCGGCGCGCTTTCCTGCGCTTCGGCCCCAAGCAGGGGCAGGGCCAGCAGCGCCGCCCCGCCTTTCAGTGTCTGCCGCCGCGTCGTCTTCATTGTCATGCTGCCGGTCCGCGCTGGGGTGCTACTTGGCCGTGAACGCCCAGATCACCCGGCCATGAAAAGTATCGCCCGGCATCAGGGTGGTGGACGGGAAATGCGGATGGTGCGGCGCGTCGGGAAACTGCCCGACTTCCATGGCGACGCCGGCCCTGAGCGGATAGGTGACGCCGCCCTTCATCGTCCGCGTCGTGCTGATGAAGTTGGCGGTGTAGAGGAACAGGCCCGGCAGGTCGGTGGAGACGGTCAGCACCCGCCCCGAGGCCGGATCGCTCATCACCGCCGCCTCGGCCACCTGGCCCGGTATGGTGGAGCGGCGCAGGACGAAATTCTGGTTATACCCACGATTGGCCTTCATCTGCGGATCGTCCGCCTCGATGTCGCGCCCGATCGGCTTGGCGACGGTGAAGTCGAACGGCGTGTCCTTCACCGCGCGGATCTCGCCGGTCGGATTGTTGTTCGGCAGGGCGAATGTGTAGAAGTCGGCGTCGATCTTCAGCAACTGGTTGAGCACATCGCCCTGGCCGGCCCCGGCCAGGTTGAAATAGCTGTGGTTGGTGAGGCTGAGCACCGTCGGCGCTGTGGTGGTGGCGGCATAGTCGATGATCAGCCGGTCGTCATCGGTCCAGACATAGGTGATCGAGGCCGTCAGCTTGCCGGGATAGCCCTGGTCGCCATCCGGGCTGACGATGGTGAAGCGCACACCCTCGCCATCCCTGGTGCGCACGCGGCTGGGCGTCCATAGCCGGGCGGAAAAGCCTTCCGGGCCGCCATGCATCACCGAGGTGGCGGGCGCGCCGCCACGTCCCGCCGGCGCCGCCAGCTGGAAGGTCTTGTCGCCCAGCGTGATCTGGGTTCCGACGATCCGGTTGGCATAGCGGCCGATGGTGAGGCCGAACATGGGCGAGTTGCCGGTGTTGTAGTCGGAGGGCTTGTCATAGCCCAGCACGACATCGGCAAGCCGGCCATTGCGGTCGGGAACGGTAAGCGAGAGCACCGCCGCCCCCAGCGGCATGAAGCTGACGCTTGCGCCATGCGCGTTGGTGAGGGTGTAGCGGGTGA
>CAZYGO010000020.1:0-4137 GCA_964647455.1 uncultured Rhizobium sp. | reverse complement strand
GTTCTTCTGGCGGGAGCGGCTGAAATGAGGAAACTCCTTCTGCTTCTGGCGCTGGCCTCGCTGGCCGCCTGCGGCGTCAAGAACGACCTGGTCAAGCCCAACGGCCAGCCGGCCTCCAAGAACGAATGCGATCCCTCGCTGCCGCCCAATCCCTCAGGCAAATGAACCATTTCGGCTACCGGCACGGCGTGCTCAGCGCCGAGGATGTCAGTCTCACCGCCCTGGCAGGACGCGTGGGCACGCCTTTCTATTGCTATTCCCGCGCCACGCTGGAGCGGCACTACAAGGTCTTTGCCGCGGCGCTGCCGGAAGGATCGCTGGTCGCCTTCTCGGTCAAGGCCAATGGCAACCTGGCGGTGCTCAATACCCTGGCGCTGCTGGGCGCGGGCGCCGACGTGGTCTCGGGCGGCGAGCTGGCCAAGGCGCTGGCGGCCGGGATTCCGGCGGAGCGCATCGTCTTTTCCGGCGTCGGCAAGACCAAGGAGGAGATGCACCAGGCGCTGAGCGCCGGCATCTATCAGTTCAACGTCGAGAGCGAGCCGGAACTTCTGGCGCTGGACGAGGTCGCCCGCGAACTGAACCGCCGCGCGCCCATCACGCTGCGCATCAATCCCGATGTCGACGCCAAGACCCACGCCAAGATCACCACCGGCACGGCGGAAACCAAGTTCGGCATTCCCTTCAGCGCGGCCCGCGCGGCCTATGCCCGCGCCGCCTCGCTGCACAATGTCGAGATCGTCGGCATCGATGTGCATATCGGCAGCCAGCTCACCGACCTTGCCCCCTTCGAGGCCGCCTTCGTCAAGGTGGCAGAACTGGCCCGGACGCTGCGCGCCGACGGCCACAGCATCACCCGCCTCGACCTGGGAGGCGGGCTGGGTGTGCCGTATGAGAACAACAACATGCCGCCGCCCGATCCGGCCGCCTATGGCGCGATGGTGGCCAGGGCGACACGCGACCTGGGCTGCCGCCTGGTCTTCGAGCCGGGCCGGCTGATCGCCGCCAACGCGGGCGTGCTGGTGTCGAAGGTGCTCTATGTGAAGCAGGGCGAGGCCAAGAGCTTCCTGATCCTGGATGCCGGGATGAACGATCTGATCCGCCCGGCCATGTATGATGCCCATCACGAGATCGTTCCGGTGGCGGAACCCGCCCCCGGCGCCGAGCGTGTGCCGTATGACGTGGTCGGGCCGGTGTGCGAGACGTCCGATCTTTTCGCGGCGGGACGGGCGCTGCCGGAACTGAAATCCGGCGATTTGGTGGCGATCCTGTCGGCGGGCGCCTATGGCGCCACCATGGCCAGCAGCTACAATGCCCGCCCGCCGGCGCCGGAAGTGTTGGTCTCGGGCGCGGAATGGGCCATGGTAAGGCCCCGGCTGCGCCATGACGATCTTATCGGACAGGACAAACTTCCCGACTGGCTGGACGGCTGATCCCCTGGATCGCCGCATCGCGCTGGCGCGCGCGGCGGTCGGCATCGAGCGTCTGCTGCCCGCCCTGTGGCCGGCCCTGGGTTTCGCCGGGCTTTATCTCGCCGCCGCGCTGTTCGGACTTTTCAGATACATTCCCTGGGAAGCGCAGTCGCTTCTGCTGGCCGGCGCGGTGACGGCGGTGGCGCTGTCGCTGCTTCTGGGCCTTGAGCGGTTCGTCTGGCCGGACGTCTTCGAGGGGGCGCGGCGGCTGGAGCGCGACAGCGGGCTTGTTCACCGCCCAATCTCCGAGCGCGACGACATTCTTTCCGGCGGCGCCGACCCCGTCACCCTGGCACTGTGGGACGCCCATCGCGCCCGCATGGCGCGGCTGGGCGCGCTGCGCCTGTCCGCGCCCATGGCCGATCTTCGCACCCGCGATCCCAAGGGCCTGCGCTGGTACCTGGCTGTCGTGCTGATCGCGGGCCTGGTGGTGGCGCGCGGCGATATCGGCCCGCGCCTGTGGCGCGCCTTCGACAGCGGCACCGCCGTCAGCATCGATGCCTGGATCGATCCGCCAGCCTATACCGGTCTGCCGCTGACGGCGGTGACGCCCGGCGAGCGCGATGTCTCCATTCCCGCCGGCTCGGTGCTGAACCTGAGGGTGCATGGCGCGCCGCATGCGCCGGGCCTGTCGGCCGGCAACAACCGGGCGCGGCCCTTCGCCGGCAGCGAAGGCGATTATGCCAGCGCCTTCGGCATCCGCCATGACGGGCATGTGCGGGTGCGCGTCGCCGGCCATGTCATCGCCGACTGGCGCGTCCATGCCGTGCCCGATGCGCCGCCGCGGATCGCCTTTGCCGGCCTGCCCAAGCGCACCGAGCGCGATGCCGTGCAATTCCGCTTCAAGGGTTCGGACGATTACGGCGTCACCGGGGTTTCGGTGATCCTGAAGCCCAAGGGCCGCCCCGACGCGCCCGCCGTCACCGTGCCGCTGGATGGCGGCGGCAGGAATTTCGATCAGACCACCTATGCCGATCTCACCGCCAATCCCTATGCCGGCCTCACCGTCGAGGCGCGGCTGGAAGCGCGCGACGGCGCCGGCCAGAAGACGCTGAGCGCGCCCGTCAGCTTCATCCTGCCGGCCCGCATCTTCACCGATCCCCTTGCCCGCGCCCTGATCGAGCAGCGGCAGAATTTGCATGCCGCGGCCAACCGCGAACAGCGCCTGGCGGTGGCGGCGATGCTGGACGCGTTCGCCATCGCGCCGGAGAAATTCTACGAGGGCAAGCGCACCGTCTACCTGGCGTTGCGCGCCGCCATGTTCGGCATCCGCGCCGCCCGCGCGCCGTCCGACATCGCCCATGTCGAGGAGCTGCTGTGGCAGACGGCGGTGGCGCTGGAACGCGGCGGCCTGCTGAATGCCGCCGAGGAAATGCGCCGGCTGCAGGCACTGCTGGCCCAGGCCCTGGCCAATGGCGCGCCGCAGGACCAGATCGACGCCCTGCTGCAACGCTACAACGAGGCGATGCAGAAATACCTGGAAATGCTGGCGGCCAATCCGCCGCCGCCCGGCATGGAGCAGCCCGACAATCCCGACGCGGTGCAGCTCGGTCAGAACGACTTGCAGAAGATGATGGACATGATCAAGAAGCTGACCGAGGCCGGTCAGCGCGAACAGGCGGCGCAGATGCTGGCGCTGTTGCAGAACATGCTGGAAAATCTGCGCCTGACCCCCGGCAAGGGGCAGGGCGGCCAGGGCACCGCCGGCAACAAGGCGCTGAACGACGCCATGAACAAGATGGGCGAGGCGATGGGCAAGCAGCGCGGCCTCCTGGACAAGACCTTCCGCCAGCAGCAGGGCCGCGGCGATCCGAAGGACGGCGGCCCGCAGGGCCTGGCGGGCCAGCAGCAGCAATTGCAGAAGCAGCTGCAGGAGGCGGGCAAGGGGCTCGATCCCTCCACCTCCAAGGCCATCGAGCAGAAGATGAAGGATGCCGGCCAGGCGATGCAGCAGTCGCAGGATGCGCTGCGCAAGGGCGATCTCGACAATGCGAAGAACGCGCAGCAGAAGGCGCTGCAGTCCATGAGCCAGGCGGCCCAGGCCCTGGCCGATGCGGCGCGGAAGGAAAGCGGCGAGGCCCGGCAGAATGGGGATCCGCTGGGCCGCCAGGCCGACCAGGGCCAGAGCGTGAAGATTCCCGACGCCGACACCCTGGCCAAGGCCCGCGCCATCCTGGAGGACCTGCGCCGCCGCGCCGGACAGATGGGCCGGCCGCAGGAGGAGCGGGACTACATAGACAGGCTCCTCAAATCCTTCTGATTGAGCGAGCCCCCTTTTTTAATGAACCCTCTCCGGGAGCTGGCGGATGCTGATGGTCCCGCCGCGGCTTTGCTGCGGCGCTCGAGCCCGGATTGAGGTCAGGCTTCTACTTTGCCGATATACGGCAGCGCCCGGTAACGCCCGGCATCATCCATCCCGTAGCCGACGATGAAGTCCTGCACGCCGGTATAGAGCGCGTAATCGGCCACCGCGACGGCGTCATGATTGCGCTTGTCCACCGCCACCACGGTCTTGACCGAGGCGGCGCCCGCCTCGATCAGCAGCTTGGTGGAGCGGGCGATGGTGTGGCCCTTGTCCAGCACGCCGTCGATCAAGAGGACATGCTTGCCCTTCACATGGTCGCTGGGCGCCGCCAGCACCGACAGGGCGCTGCCGACCCGCGCATTG
>CAZYGO010000019.1:0-9639 GCA_964647455.1 uncultured Rhizobium sp. | reverse complement strand
AGGCGGAGAGCTTCTTGCGGCCGTGGGCGCGGCGGCGGGCGACGACCTTGCGGCCGCCAGCGGTGGCCATGCGGGAGCGGTAGCCGTGGCGGCGCTTGCGCACGAGTTTGCTCGGCTGGTAGGTGCGCTTCATGGCGAACGGCTCCGAAAAAGGCGGTTTTCCGCCAAAAACCCAACCGGGCCCGGCGAAAGAGCGCGGTTTCTAAAAGCCGGGGCCAGGCCTGTCAACCTTCGGGCTTGTCCGGCTGAACGGGGGCTCGCCGCCCTTGGTAGCAGCTTGGCAAGGGGGAGGTGTCCGCCGGCAGGCGCGTAGCGCCGCGAGGCGGACGGAGGGGGGGTGGTAAATTACTGGCCCACCACCACGCCATCCCGCCTGGGGTCGGCGCCGCCGCGATAGCCGCCCGGCACCTTCTGGATGGCATGCAGGCCGCTGCCCTCGCCGCCGGCGGTGCGCACGGTGTGGCCCATGGCGGTGAGCTGCGGCGCCATCTGGTCGGCCCAGGCCGAGCGTTCCAGGGTGGTGGCGGTGTTGGTGTTGAGATGGCGCGGCAGGCTGATCGCCTCCTGGGGCGAGAGCCCGCCATCCAGGATCGCCACCAGCGACTGGGTGACATATTCGATGATTGAAGGCCCGCCGGGCGAGCCGATCCCCAGCACGAAATTGCCGGCCCGGTCGAAGACGATGGTGGGCGACATCGCCGAAAGCGGCCGCTTGCCCGGTGCCGGCGCATTGGCCACCGGCTGGCCGTCGCGCACCGGCTGGAAGGAGAAGTCGGTCAGCGTGTTGTTGAGGATGAAGCCGCCCGCCATGATCTTGGCGCCGAAGCCGCTTTCCACCGAGGTGGTCATGGCGATGACCTCGCCATTCTCGTCCACTATGGTCATGTGGCTGGTGCCGTGGTTCTCCGGCGAGACCTGCGGCGCATATTGCGCGTGCTTTTCCGGCGGATTGCCGGCTTGGGCGGTGCCCATATCCTTCGCCGGATCGATCAGCGCGGCGCGGCTGGCGATATAGGCCTTGTCCACCAGGCCCGTCACCGGCACCCCCACCACCGAGGCATCGCCCAGATACTTGGCGCGGTCGGCATAGGCCAGGCGGCTGGCCTGGGTGAAGAGATGGGTTTCCAGAAGCGAGTTCGGCTTCAGGTCGCTGGAGGGAAAACGCTGCAGCATGCCCAGGATCTGCACGATGGCGACGCCGCCGGACGAGGGCGGCCCCATCGAGCAGAGGTGCCAGATGCGATAGTCGCCGCACACCGGCTCCAGCTCGCGCGGCGTGAACCCGGCCAGGTCGGCCAGCGTCATGCCGCCCTTGTTGTTGGGAGCGTTCTGGATGGCGGCAACGATCTGGCGCGCGATCTCGCCAGTATAGAAGGCCTTGGCTCCGCCCGCCGCGATGGCACGCAGGCTTTTCGCCAGTTCGGGGTTCCTGAAGGTTTCGCCTTCCCTGTAGGGCGAGCCGTCGGGATGGAAGAATGTGCGGGCGATGTCGGGCATGTTGCGCGGGGCGCCGGCGATGGTGCGGGCCAGCTTGGGTCCCACCGGGAACCCGTTCTCGGCCAGGCGGATGGCCGGCTCGAAAAGGCGCGCCCAAGGCAGCTTGCCATACTTCTTGTGCGCCATCTCTAGCATGCCGACGACGCCGGGAATGCCGACCGACAGGCCGCCGGGAATGACCACGCCGCGGGTGCGCGGATTTCCCGCCGCGTCCAGGAACATGTTCGGCGTGGCGGAGGCGGGCGCCACCTCGCGGCCGTCGAAGCTGGTGGTCTTCTTCGCCACGGGGTCATAGACCAGCATGAAGGCGCCGCCGCCGATGCCCGAGGATTCCGGCTCGACCAGGTTGAGCACCAGCTGGGTGGCGATGGCGGCATCCACCGCCGAACCATGCGCCTTCAGCATTTCCAGCCCTGCCGCGGCGGCCAGCGGATTGGCGGCGGCGACCATTTCATGGGCGGCGAAATTGCCCGCCGGCTGGGACGCCGCCGGATTTGCGGCGGGCGGCTGCGCCGTGACGGGCAGCGCCGCGAAGGCGAGCAGAAGACATACGCGCGCGAGTTTCATGGCATCGCCTCCGCCGCCATGTTACGGGCCTAGGGCGCAATAAAAAAGCCCGCCGGAGCGGGCTTTTCAAAAGGATGTTTGTCGTGGCCCTAGCGCACGAAGACGCGCACTTCGCTGCCGGCCACGCTGGGATCGGTGGTGGACGCGACACCGAGGCGGGTGGCGGGTACGCCCATGTCGGTCATGGAGCGCATTACGTCCTGGGCGCGGCGGCGGGCGGTGGTCTGGGCGATCTGCACCGCCGCGGCGTTGCCCTTGCTGGGCGAGACCGCGACCACTTCGAAGCCGGCGCTGGGGCGGCTCTGCAGCGCCTGGTTCAGCGCGGCGTAGAGCATCTGCTGGTAATCCACGTCGGGGCGGTCGAACTTGATCACCACCAGGGGCTGGCCGGCCGAGGCCAGCTGCTGGCTGGTCAGCGCTCCCGATGGCACCGGCGTCGCCAGGGCGCCGTACAGCTCGCCGGTCCTGATCGAATTGGCCAGCACGGTGAGGTTGGCACGCTCATTGGCGGCATAGGCGGTCTGGCGCTGCACATTCTCGGAGATTTCCGACAAGAGGCGGTCCAGCACGACGATGGTCTGGCTGGTCTCGTCCTCCAGCAGGGTGAGCTGGCGATGGTCCTCGTCCACGGCGCCGGAGACATTCATGGTGGCGCTGATCTGGTTGAGGGCGAAATGGGCGCCCGAGGAATCGTTGGTGACGTCGGTGCCCAGCGCGTTCAGGGCGTTGATGTTGGCCGACAGCGAATCCAGCGAGGACTGCGCCGACTTCCATTCCGCCACCAGTTCGGGATTGCCGCGGGTGGTGCCGATCTGCAGGCGGGCGGTGATGCGGGCCTTGGAGTTCTGGTAGGCGTTGGCGGCGCCGGCGCCCTGGTTGCGCAGATCGGTCAGGCGGGCGGCGTTGGCGGCAATCTTCTGCTGCAGGCCGGCGACCTGGGCGCGGATGGACTGGATGGTCTTGTTGACCTGAGTGCCGGTATCGGCGCCGCCGACCACCACGACCGGAGTGATGGTGGCCACGGGGGCGCTGCCCACCGGGGTCGAAGCCGCGGACTCGGGCGGCGGCGGCATGGGAACGCTGGCTTTGGCGGCATTGAGGCCGGACGAGGACGGCGCGCCGGCATCGGCGGGCGGGAACGCCGCATCGGGGGCGGCAATATCGCTTTCGTCGCCGAACAGTGCGGCATCAAGATCGCTGCAGGCGGTCAGGGCGCTGGCGCCCATCAGCGCAAAAGCCAGGAAAAGCCCCGTACGGAGCCTTGTCTTAGCTGGAAATCCCCTCATTCTGCTCTCCGCTGCCCCGGCGCCCGCCCGTTCCGCCTGCCGTTCAAGGCTGGTCTTCCGGTCGGTAAATCTCGCGCCCAAACCCGCCCCATCCTTGCGTCCATCGGGCGCAAGGTCCTGGCGGTTAAGTCTTAACGAGGGCGGGCAGGCGCGACAAGGGACCAGAATGCCGCTTCCCCAGACAATTTGAGGGGAAATTACGCCGGAACGTCCGAGACTTGCGTCATGACGGGGCGGGCCTTGCGGACCCGCAAAGCCCCCGTGCCCCCTCCGGCCCGCGTTTGCGGGGCCACATCAATAGGTTTCGCGCGCGCAAAACGCACCCGTAGCTCAGCTGGGTGAGGGCGGACGAGCGTAAGGTCCGGTGGACCTTTCGCCCACCCAAACGCCTCAGGACCGGTCGTCCAGGTGCGGCCCGAGAGGCCGGGAATGGCGTCCCTCTCAGGTCCGGCTTGCGTTTGCTGGACCACATCAATAGGTTCGCGCGCTCAAAACGCACCCGTAGCTCAGCTGGATAGAGCACCAGACTACGAATCTGGGGGTCAGAGGTTCGAATCCTTTCGGGTGCGCCATTATTCTCTTTCGACATCGCGCCTGACGGATTTCCGGCCCGTCGCTCCGCTTCGGGCGTTCGTCGCTTTCGCAGGTCCACCGGACCTGCTCACCCGCTTCGCGGGCCGCGCCTCACCCTTTCGGGTGCGTCATTCCCTCGGCCGCTTTTGCGGCCCCCGGAGCCCCGCACAGATTTTTGCAGCCTAAGCCAAGGCCCCGCGCAGGCCCCGTCCACCCGCGCCTGCGATGTCGTCAATCTGTCACGTATCCGTCGCATGTTGCCGAGCGAGATGACGCCCGATCCGGTGATTTCATTGCCTTGCGACCGCTTTTCACCGCTTGGCGACCGCGCCGCGGCAAATCCGGCTCTCCCCTGGCCGCCGCGCGGAATTGGCGGCGGGTGCAAATGGCTCGTGCGGGAGTGAGCCATGCGCAATGACGCCGACAGTATCGTCTATATTGTGGACGATGACGACGCTATCCGCGAGACGCTTTCAAGCCTGCTTCGTTCGGTGGGGCTTCGGGCGAAAGGCTTTGCCTCGGCCGCCGAATTCGCCAGCCATGCGCGCATCGACGCGCCGTGCTGCCTGGTGCTGGATGTGCGCCTGCCCGGCTTGGGCGGGCTGGAGTTCCAGCGCCGCCTTAAAAGCAATGCCGATCCCATTCCGGTGATCTTCATCACCGGCCATGGCGATATCCCGATGTCGGTGCGTGCGATCAAGGGGG
Source organism: uncultured Rhizobium sp. (assembly GCA_964647455.1). Lineage (GTDB taxonomy): Bacteria > Pseudomonadota > Alphaproteobacteria > Micropepsales > Micropepsaceae > Rhizomicrobium. The sequence goes on along the minus strand of CAZYGO010000019.1, from coordinate 5,011 downwards.
GCGCGGTGGAGTTCCTGCCCAAGCCGTTTCGCGACCAGGATCTGCTCGACGCGATCCAGCTGGCCATCGCGCATGACGCGGACCGGCGGCAGGAGGCCGAGCGCCTTGCGACGCTGCGCCTGCGCTACGAAAGCTTGCGCCCGCGCGAGCGCCAGGTGATGGCGATGCTGCTCACCGGCCGGCTCAACAAGCAGATCGGCGCCGCAATCGGGGCCAGCGAATCCACCGTCAAGTCCCACCGCATGGCGGTGATGCGGAAGATGGAGGCTGCCTCACTGGTGGAACTGGTCCGCATGGCCGATCTGTTGGGCCTTGACGCGCTGGCGATGTAGCCGCGCCCGCCTCGGCATGGGCAACAGCGCGGCAAGCGCCTCATGGACAGGCCGCCAGTCGCCCAGCTTCACTTTCCAGCCCCGATCGATGCCGCGCAACAGGTCGGTCATAAGAATTGCGCGAATCTCGCCGTCATTCTCCGCCGGAAGGCAGGCCGTGTTGCGCTGGAGCTTCTGACGGACGGCGTCGATCGACTGGCCGCGCAGGATGAAGCGGCGCAGGGCCAGGGGCAGGTCGAGAAAGCCTTGCAGGCCGCCATTGAAGTCTTCGAGGCTGACGGAAGGCGGCAGGTGCCGCGCAAGCATGGCGATAATCGCGCCGGCGCGCGGCGGCAACTCCACCTCGGCCGCGGTCTTGAGGCCGCGCAGCAGGCGGGCGGCCACGGCCTTGGGCTGTTCGCGCAGCAGGCGCGCCAAGGGCCGGACCGGCTCGGCGATAATGCGGGCGGCGGGAAAGGCAGCGGCAATGGCGGGCTCCATCGGGCCCGGCCGATCCGTGATTGCGAGCGCGATATGGCCAAGCCCGCGCTGGCAAAGATCGCGCTGGATGTCGCGCCAGAAGGTGGGTGACGGCTGCTCGGGCCACAGGCCCAGCACGAGACGATGGCCGCCCGGCGTGATTCCGATGGCGGCCCAAAGCGGGATCGCGGCATGGCCGCCCCATCGTGCCGGAATCTGTTCATAGAACACGATGGCGCATTGCGGTGGCAGCGCCCGGCGGCGCCACGCCTGCACCGCCTGCAGGCTGGACTTCACGCCCGCTTCCAGCGCGGCGAGCGATACGCTCTGATTGCAGCGATTCAGCATGTCTTGAATGTAGGGGATGTGCCGCCCCCTCAAATGCAGCGCCAGGCACTTGTGCCGCAGGGCAAAGGGCAGGTGGCTGAATGAGGTGCCCGGTGCGGGCAGGACGGCGTGCTCGGCCGCTCCCCACTTGTCCAATTCCCTGTTGTCCGTGAAAGGCTGCATGAGGCGCCACCCTAGGTGGGCAGGAAAGGCAGCTCCATTCACCGATCGGCGATTGCGGAGGAACGAACGTCGACTGTTCTGCCCTTTGGTGGGATTGCAAGGGTTTGATGGCGCATTTGTTACAGTAATGCGATGGCCGGAATTATCTAGGTACTTCAAAGCAAAGCGTTTTTTCCAATCAACTTTGGTGCCGATGACGGCGTCTTTGGTCTCATTGCGCCGCACACACTACGAATGGATTCCCTTCCTGGCGCCGCTTAACCGTAGCGCCGCATTGCAGGAAGCGGCGCGATGGGCGCCGCGCGATGCCAAGTGAAGGGGACTCATGAAGATCAAGTTTGTCTGGATGGCCGGCGCAGCCGCCATCTCCATCCTTGCGCCCGCCGGCCAGGCGATGGCGCAGACCCAGGATCAGCGCATTCAGGAACTGAACCAGCGCATCGAGGCGCTGGAGGCAGAGGTCCAGGATTCGCAGTTGCGCGCCGCCCAGGCCGCCAGCGTCCCGCCTCCGGCGCCGCCCAGCGGCTGGTGGAATAACACCTCGGTCAGCGGCCGCATGTACTACAATCTCACCGACATCCAGAACACCTCGAACGGCGCCAAGGTGAATGGCAGCGGCTTCAATTTCGACATCAAGCGCTTCTATGTCGGCATCGACCACACCTTCAATTCGGTCTTCTCGGCCAACATCACCACCGATGCCACCTATGACGCCGCGGCGGGCGCCAGCCAGATCTTCATCAAGAAGGCCTATCTGCAGGCCAAGATCGCGCCGGAACTGACGGTGCGTCTGGGTGCCACCGACATGCCCTGGATTCCCTATGTCGAGAGCATCTACGGCTACCGCTATCTGGAGCAGACCCTGACCGACCGCACCAAGTTTGGCACCTCGTCCGACTGGGGCGTCCACGCCCTGGGTTCCTTCGCCGATGGCCTGATCAGCTACGACTTCGCCATGATCAATGGCGGCGGCTACAAGAAGATCCCGATCGGCGGTGGCACCAACCACTTCCAGGACGTGGACTTCGAGGGCCGCATCAGCGCCGCCTATCAGGGCTTCAATCTGGCCGTGGGCGGCTATACCGGCAAGCTCGGCCAGAACTCCAACACCCCGACCTTCCACACCGCCGAGCGTTTCAACCTTCTGGGCGCCTATGTCGGCAACGGCTTCCGCCTGGGCGTGGAATATTTCACCGCCAACGACTTCTCGACCGGCCTGGTGGCCAGCTCGGGCGTGGGCGACTCGGCGCACGGCATCTCCGGCTTCGGCTCCTATTCCTTCACGCCGGAATGGGCCGTCTTCGGCCGGTATGACTCGGTGGATCCCGCCACCAAGTCGGCGCCGCTGCGCAACGAGAACTACTACACGCTCGGTGTCAGCTGGAGCCCGACCAAGATTGTCGACTTCGCCCTGGCCTACAAGCACGACTCCGCCAGCCATGGCGTCGTCTCGACGGGCAACGGCAATATCGGCGGTTCGACCGACGGCCATTACAGCGAAGTCGGCCTGTTCGGAAATTTCCAGTGGTAATCCCCGGCCCCGGCCGCCGGCCGGGGCCTCTGCGCGCGCCAGATGGCGCATTGAAAGGATGACAATATGAAACGCCTCACGCAAATCGCGATTTCACTTCTTGCCGGCGCGGCCTGCCTTGCCGCCGGCAGCGCCATGGCAGCCACGCTTACCGGCGCGGGCGGCACCGCCATCGCCCCGGTGTTGCAGGTCTGGGCCCAGGACTATGCCGCCAAGACCAAGAACCAGGTCAGCTATGCGGCCATCGGTTCGGGCGGCGGCATCTCGCAGATCAAGGCCAAGACGGTGGACTTCGCCAACTCGGACAAGCCGCTCAAGCACGACGAACTGGCGGCCAATCACCTGGTGCAGTTCCCGCAGGTGGTGATCTCGATCGTGCCGATCGTCCATCTGCCCGGCATCAAGCCCGGCCAGCTGGTGCTGAACGGCAATGTCCTGTCGCGCATCTTCATGGGCCAGATCACCCGCTGGAACGATCCCGCCATCAAGGCGCTCAACCCGGCCGCGCCGCTGCCCAACATGGCCATCCTGGTGGTGCACCGCTCCGACGGTTCGGGCACGACCTTCAATTTCGCCGATTATCTGGGCAAGGTGAACCCGGAATGGGCCAGCAAGGTCGGCGCCGACACCTCCATCGAGTGGCCGGTGGGCGTGGGCGGCAAGGGCAATGCGGGCGTCGCCGGCACGGTGCAGCAGACCGTTGGCTCGATCGGCTATGTCGAATACGCCTATGCCAAGCAGTCCAACCTGGTATGGACCGACATGACCAACATGGCGGGCCGCCGCGTGCAGCCCACCATGGCCGCGTTCCAGTCGGCGGCGTCCAACGCCGATTTCAGCAAGGTGCAGGATTTCTACCTGATCCTCACCAACCAGCCCGGCAATGCCAGCTGGCCCATCACCGCGGCCACCTACATGCTGATGCGCGACGATTACGACGCCGCGCGCAACAAGCAGGTTCTGCAGTTCCTGGACTATGCCTTCAAGGATGGCGCTGCCGCGGCGCAGAAGCTGGACTATGTTCCCTTCCCCGACAGCGTGATCAAGCAGATCGAGGCCTCCTGGGCCAAGACGCTGAAGGTCTCGCCCTAAAGCGCAAGGGGCATCCGGACCGGCCTGTTCCCGGCCCGGATGCCCCGTTTGCGTTCCTGGAAATTCCCGCCCGCGAGGCCCGGTCCCGCGAATTTTTCGCGCCGGCACAACCTGGCCGTGTCCGCCCTCACGCCGGCGCGCCTTCCCGCGCCGTGCCGCGCGCTAGACACGCCGGGCCAATAGGCGTCCTAATATCGGAAAACAAGCGCGGCGGGGATCGCCCGCCGGTGCGCAAACCGGGGGAGCCAGCCCATGATCGATTTCACGCGCCGCACGTCGCTGCTGGTGATTGGGGCGGCTTCCGCCCTCGCGGCGATGGCGCGCCTGCCCGCCCAGGCATTGACGGCGCTGACCGCCCGTCCGCGCCGCGCGGTGGTGGACGCCGACAAGGGGCATGCGCTGACGCTGGCCAAGTCCAACAAGACGATCGTCGGCTACAGCGACCAGATCACCGTGCGGCCGGGCGAGAAAATCACTTTCTATGCCAGCACCTATGCGCCGGGCGACTACACGGCGTCGCTGGTGCGGGTCGTCAATGGCGACACGCTGTCCGGCATCGGCCGTTTCCGGGTCGATCCGGTGGCCGCCGATTTCGCGCGCAGCTATCCGGGGGGCGAACAGAAGACCTGGCCCGGCTCCTATGTCACGTTCGACCAAGCGTCGCCGACCGGCATCACCGGCAACAGGCAGAGCTTCTCGGTGGTGACGCTGGTCAAGCCCACGCTTCCCGGCAAGGGGCCGCAATTCGCCGTTTCGCAATGGGACGACACGAAGAAGGCAGGCTGGGCCCTCGGCATCGACGAGCGCGGCGAAGGCGCGCTCTGGGTCGGCAAGGGCAATAGCCGCTTCTTCAAGCTGCGCACCTCGCGCTTCATCCAGCCCAACCATTGGACCATGCTAGGCGCCTCGTTCGACGCCGCCACGGGGGAATGGCGGGTCTATGACGTGCTGTTGACCGACCCGAACTTCACGCTCGCGTCCACCACAGACCCCTGGCACTACATTTTTGGCACAAGGCGGCTGGATCCGGACTGGGCCATCGCCAGCGGCACCCCGATGCGCTTCGCCGCCGGCTGCGGCGAGACTA
>CAZYGO010000018.1:12500-13628 GCA_964647455.1 uncultured Rhizobium sp. | reverse complement strand
GGATCTAATGAATTATGAGTTTAATAGATCCTCTTTAGCAGAAAGACGTATATTCCTTGCTCATTATCAGACAATCACTTATTCCCAAACCTCGTGTGGGGCTAATCGTTTTCATTTACCATCTCATGGAAAACCCTTTTCGTTCCGCTTAGCCCTATCGGGTATTTTAGTGATAGGTTCTATAGGAACTGGACGATCCTATTTGGTCAAATACCTAACGAAAAATTCCTATTTTCCTTTCATTAAGGTACGAGGGCTTCTTATTCCACAAGAACGAAAGCACCTTTTCATTCTTTCATATACTAGGGGTTTTTACTTGGAAAAGACAATGTTCCATACTAAAGGATTCGGGTCCATAACCACGAGTTCCAGTGCACTAGATCTTGTAGCACTTAGCAACGAGGCCCTATCCATTAGTATTCCACATAAGAAATCCATTATAGAAACTAATACAATTAGATTAGCTCTTCATAGACAAACTTGGGGTTTGCGAGCCAAGATAAGACCGGCTCGGGATCATGGGACCCTTTTCTATCAGATAGGAGGGGATCTTGTACAAAATAGACTTCTAAGTAATAACCCCATAGATCCTATATCTATCTATATAAAGAGGCAATCGTGTCAGGAAGCGGCTTTTTCTTTGGCCAAACGGTACTTCGAACTTGGAACGAGCATGAAGAGATTAACGAGACTTCTTTCTCTTTTGAGTTTTTCTGGCGGACCGGTCGCGCAAGATCTTTGGTCTTCCCCCGGAACCGATGAAAAAGTGGGTCGCTTCTTATGGACTCGCTCAGAATGATTCTTCTCTATCTATAGTTCATGGCCTATTAGAAGTAGAAGGTGCTCTGGTGCAATCCTTACCGACAGAAAAAGATTGCAGTCGGGTTGATAATAATCGAGTGCCATTACTTCGTCGGTCCGAACCAAGGAATCCGTTAGAAATGTTTTGAAATGGATATTGTTCTCTCTTTGATTAGGGATGCTATATGAAAAGAAGTGGAGTTTGAAAAAGGGAACGGAATGGTCAAACCGGAACTGCTAGAGGAACGAATTTTCAATAGCATAACTTGGGCTCCTAGAATATGGGGCCCTTGGGACAATCTATTTGATTGCAGGGACAGGTACGCT
>CAZYGO010000017.1:0-5501 GCA_964647455.1 uncultured Rhizobium sp. | reverse complement strand
GTTCGGCATCGCTGAGCGGCGCGGGGCCATAGCCGCCGGTGAAAAGCGCGGCGGGATCTTCGCCTTCGGCCAGCAGCGCGGCGATCGCCAGGGCGCGCGGGGACGCATCGCCCATGCGATGGGCGAAGCGGGCGCGGTGGCGCAATATGTCGAACACCCGCTCGGAAATGGCGCGGCGGTCCTTGGCGCCGGCATAGCGGCGGGCCCGGAAGAAATCCCTGAGATGGCGGTCCACCGGCTGTTGCGTCCCCTCCAGCGCGGCGAGTATGTCGATGGCGGCCTGGAGACGGGCGGCGGGAGTCATGAAGCCAGGATGCAGGATTTGCGATGAGCGATAAAGATATCAGCAGCCGCGTGCGCCTGCACGAACTGAAGACGCTTTCCGACAATCATTACACCCTGCGGCGGGCGGATTTCGAATATCGCCGCCGCGACGGACACTGGCAGCGCGAATTGCGCGAATCCTACGACATGGGCGACGGCGCCGCCGTGCTGCCGATCGACGCCCGGGCCGGCAAGGTGCTGCTGATCCGCCAGTTCCGCTGGCCGGCCTTTGAACGCGGCGAGCGGCGCCTGCTGGTCGAGGCCGTGGCGGGCAAGCTGGACGGCGACAAACCGCAAGCCTGCGTCGTGCGCGAGGCGATGGAGGAAGCCGGCGTCGCCATCACGGCGCCGCAGCTGGTCACCGAATGCTTCATGAGTCCCGGCGCCGTGACGGAGAAATTGTCGCTGTTCCTGGCGGAATACGATTCCGCCGCGCCGCGCCAGCAGGGCGGCGGCCATGCCCATGAGGGCGAGGATATCGAGGCCTTCGAAGTGACGCTGGATCAGGGGCTGGCGATGATCGCGTCCGGTGAGATCATCGACGCCAAGACGATATTGCTGCTGCAGGCGGCGAAGCTGCGCAGCTAGGGGCGTGGCCTCACCAGCGCCAGCGCGGGGTAGCTGGCCAGGAACACGGCGAACATCAGCCGCTGGGCCAGGCCGGGGCCGTGCGGGCTGCCCAGGACAACGGACGCGGCGAGCAGGACCAGGCAGCCGAGCGCCAGCTTGGCGGCGTTGCGCCATTCGCCGCCAAGCTTCAACGCCAGCAGGATCAGCGCAAGGATGTAGGCCGCGAGGCTGCCGAATGCGCCCAGCAGGTGAATTCTGGTCGTGGCGCTATCCATGTGCGCCATGTCGCCGGGAACTATTCCGGAAAGCGTCATGAACAGGCCTGCCAGCACGAACAGGCCGGGCAGAAGACGCGCCTTCGGCGCGAACCGGCGCCCGGTCTGCCATCCGGCGATGGCGAGCAGGAGCCCCGGCACGATATAGCCCAACAGGTTCCAGACCCACATGCGCGGCGCATCCCAGGTGCCGAGTTCGCTCACCGCCTTGGTGAAATGCGAATATTCCGGCCGCAGCGCCGCCATGACGAACAGCAGCGGCCAGAACAGCAGGTTAGCAGCCAGGCCCAGGATCAGCGACCGGTTTGCCATACTTGCGCCATTTAGTTGCATAAGCTAACTATACGGCGTCACCCGCTTTGTAAAGAGGCCGGAATGGGGAAGGCGAACCGCGACGATGCCGACCGGCTGGTGCTGGCGGCGATCAGGCTGACGCGAACGCTGCAATGGCTGGCGCGCGAAAGTCCGCTGAGCCCGGCACAGGGCGGCGCCCTGATCGTCGTCGTCCATGCCGGCCGTATCGTCGCCAAGGATTTGGCGATGCATCAGCGCGTGACGCCGGCCACCATGTCGCGGTTGCTGGACCAGCTGGAGAAGCGCAAGCTGATCCGGCGCCAGCCGGACCCCGGCGACAACCGGCAGCAATGGATAACCGCGACGACGGCAGGCGCGGCCCTTATCGCGCGCGAGCATGAAAAACGCATTGCGCCCCTTGCCAGGGCGCTGCAGGGATTGACGCCTAGGGAGCGCAAGAGCCTGGCGCAGGCTTCCGCGCTTATGGAAACGCTGACGGCGGCGCTGGCACGGCTGGCAAAGTAGCTATTGCCCGCCCTGGTAGTTCGGGGCCTCGCGCGTCACGATCACGTCGTGGACATGGCTTTCGCGCAGGCCGGCGCCGGTGATGCGCACGAACTGCGCCTTCTTGTGGAATTCCTCGATGGTGGCGCAGCCGGTATAGCCCATGGCGGCGCGCAGGCCGCCGATGATCTGGTGCACCACCCCGCCCACCGGCCCCTTGTAGGCGACCTGGCCCTCCACGCCTTCGGGCACCAGCTTGAGGGCATCGCGCACCTCGGCCTGGAAGTAGCGGTCGGCCGAGCCGCGCGCCATCGCGCCCACGCTGCCCATGCCGCGATAGCCCTTGTAGGAGCGGCCCTGGTAGAGAAAAACCTCGCCCGGCGATTCCTCGGTGCCGGCCAGCAGCGAGCCCACCATCGCCACGCTGGCGCCCGCCGCCAGCGCCTTGGCGAGGTCGCCGGAATATTTGATGCCGCCATCGCCGATCACCGGCACGTCGGCATCGCGCGCCACGGAAACCGCGTCCATGATCGCGGTCAGCTGCGGCACGCCCACGCCCGCGACGATGCGGGTGGTGCAGATCGAACCGGGGCCTATGCCCACCTTGATCGCATCCGCGCCCGCGTCGATCAGCGCCTTGGCCGCGTCGGCGGTGGCGATATTGCCGCCCGCGACCTGGACCTGGTTGGAGGCCTTCTTGATGCGCCGGATCGCCTCCAGCACGCCCCGGCTGTGGCCATGGGCGGTATCGACCACGATGACGTCGCATTCGGCGTCGATCAGGGCCATGGCGCGGGCATAGCCGTCCTCGCCGACGCCGGTGGCGGCGGCGACGCGCAGGCGGCCCATGCCGTCCTTGCAGCTGTTGGGATATTTCTGCGCCTTCTCGATGTCCTTGACGGTGATGAGGCCGACGCAGCGATAGGCGTCGTCCACCACGATGATCTTCTCGATGCGGTGCTGGTGCAGCAGGCGCTTGGCCTCGTCCGGCTTGACGCCTTCGCGCACGGTGACGAGCTTTTCCCTGGTCATCAGTTCGCTGATCTTCTGCCGCGGATCGGCGGCGAAGCGGACATCGCGGTTGGTGAGGATGCCGACCAGCTTGCCGGCACCTTTCGCGTCGGGGCTCTCCACCACCGGCACGCCGGAGATGCGGTGCCGCTCCATCAGGGACAGCGCGTCGGCCAGGGTGGCGTCGGGCTGGATGGTAACGGGATTGACCACCATGCCGCTTTCGAAGCGCTTGACCCGGCGCACCTGCTCGGCCTGTTCCTCGATGCCCAGGTTCTTGTGAATGACGCCCATGCCGCCGGCCTGGGCCATGGCGATGGCCAGCGGCGCCTCGGTGACGGTATCCATCGCGGCGGACACCAGCGGAATGCCGAGCTCGACCGTGCGGGTCAGGCGGGAGCGGGTATCGACCTGGGCGGGGAGGACTTCGGAGGCGCCGGGCACCAGCAGGACATCGTCGAAGGTCAGGGCTTCGCGGATGGTGCTGGTCGTCATGGCATCGCTCCTTGTCCCAAGCCGGCTTCGCCGGGTGGAGCGCCGAGCCTGTACCAGCGGGGTTCCGATTCCGCAAGGGTCGACCCTGCGGCCCGGGAACCCAAGCCGGATCAAGACTTTATGGGCAGACGCAAGGCCAGCCCGCCGCATGGCGGACAATCCACGGAACCTGTTTTCCGTCAGTCGCGTTCTTTCTCGCAAGGACCGGCAATTTCGCCGGGCCGGGATTTATGCCCGTACCCCCAAGGGCAGTCTCTGAGGAGTAACGATATGAAGAATCATTTCCGCCTGATGCTGGGCGCTGCCGCGGTCGCGGGCCTGGCGTTCGCCACTTCCGCCAATGCCGCGCCCCATGGCGTGCGGGTCGGCGAACTGACCTGCAATGTCGCCAGCGGCTGGGGTTTTGTCTTCGGATCGTCGAAGGACCTGCACTGCACCTATCACGGCAACGGCAACCGCTATGAGCATTATACCGGCTCGATCTCCAAGTTCGGCGCCGATATCGGCTACACCACCGGCGGCGTGCTGGTCTGGGGCGTCTTCGCGCCCACCTCCGACATGCGCAAGGGCGCCCTGTCGGGCGACTATGTCGGCGCCACCGCGCAGGCCAGCATCGGCATCGGCGCCGGCGCCAACGCCCTGATCGGCGGCTTCGACAAGTCCATCGCCCTGCAGCCGCTCAGCGTCGAAGGCGTCAAGGGTCTGAACGTGGCGGCCGGCATCGGCTCGATCAGCCTGCACGAAGCGCCGTAGCCTTGGAATGACATGCGCAAGGCCCTGCGCGAAAGCGCGGGGCCTTTTTTCGTTTCAGCCGCGCAGCATCGCGTGCACATCGCCTTCCGCCGCCTCGAAGCGACGGATGATGTCCTCGCAATAGGGATTGAAGGCGAAAACATCGCGGAACAGCTCGGTATCGCCCTTCACGCTTTCCACTGCATCCATCAGATAGCCGAAGGACAGGGTGTCGATGTCGGTGCGGACAAAGCCGCCCCTGGCGACGATCTGCGCCACGTAATGGGTGAGGAAGAGCGTCTCCGCCAGCATGCGGTCATGGGCTTCCGGCGTCATGGTGATGATGTTGAGGCCGAGGCCCCTGAGCCAGGAGATGGCGGAGGCGAGCGCCGTATCGGGCAGGGTGTGATCGCCGATCACCAGCCGCAGCCCCTTCAGGTTGCCGCCCTGCTTATCGAAACTGTAGGGGCCGAACATGGGATGGGTGGCGACCCAGGGACGGTCGCCGGCGTGCCGGCGCAGCAATTCCACCGGCCGCACCTTCACCGTGTTGACGTCCAGCAGGATGCTGGCGGGTCCCAGCAAGGGCAGTACCTTGCCCAGCATTTCCGCGAAGGCGCGGATGTAAACGGCGATGATGACGACATCGCTGCGGCAGGTTTCTTCCAGGGTGAAGAAGCGCGCGCCGTCGGGGGTCATCTTGCGGGCATGGACGCGCACCTGCGCGCCCGGCAGGAAGCGGTGCGCCAGCGTCTCGAGGAAGCGGCCGAAATCGCCGTGGCCGATGATGCCCAATGTGCGTGGCGTCTGCATCGCGCAGCTATATCGGTCTCAGGGTTTAAAACCAAGCGCGACCACGTAAAGCTCGACCGACTCGGCGCGGCTGGCGGGCGGCTTGACGTGGCGGACCTCGCGGAAATGCTTTTTCATCCGCGCCAGCAGCTCGCCGGTGGCGCCGCCCTGGAAGACCTTGCCGACAAATGCGCCGCCCGGCGCCAGGGTGTCGAGCGCCACGTCCAGCGCGATCTCCACCAGGGCGATGGTGCGGATATGGTCGGTGGCGCGGTGGCCGGTGGTGGGCGCCGCCATGTCGGTCAGCACCAGGTCGGCGGGGCCGCCCAGCGCCTGCTTCAGCATCGCAGGGACATCCGCGTCGGTGAGATCGGCCTGGAAGAAGGTGACGCCGGGGACATCCTCCATCGCCAGCACATCGGCCGCGACGACGGTGGCGCCCCTGGCCGCCGCCACCTGGCTCCAGCCGCCAGGGGCGGCGCCAAGGTCGAGCACGCGCATGCC
>CAZYGO010000016.1:0-6282 GCA_964647455.1 uncultured Rhizobium sp. | reverse complement strand
TGCTTGCCGCGGATTGCGGATGGTCGGCCCTGGCCCGACCGCGTTGACGCGAACCCGGGGCGCCATCGCCTGCGCCAGGGTAATGGTGAGCCAGTGAAGTCCGGCCTTGGAAAGGCTGTAAGAGAGGAACTGTGGCGTGGGCTTGAGCACGCGCTGGTCGATGATGTTGACGATCGCGCCTTTGGCGCCGGCCGGAAGCTGGCCGGCGAAATGTTGCGACAGCAGGAACGGCGCGCGCAGATTGGCTTCCATGTGGTCGTCCCAGCTTTTGCGCGTGGCGCTTTGCCAGTCGTCATTCTCGAAGATGGAGGCGGAGTTGATCAGCGCTGTCAGCGGTCCGATTTCCGCCGCCGCCCGTTCGACCAGGGTGGCGCTTTCGGCTTCGCGCGCCAGGTCGGCCTGGAGCAGGGCGGTCCTGACGCCATGGCGGCGAACCTCGGCGGCCGCGGCTTTGGCCTCGCCAGCGCTGTCCCTGTAATGCAGCGCCACGTTCCAGCCGGCCGCGGCCAGGTCCAGGGCGATGGCGCGTCCCAGCCGCCTGGCGGCACCGGTGACCAGCACGTTTTTCATGCCGCTATCCATCGTGGGCCCGTCATGGATCGCAGTCTGCCATGGCTGGACGGGGATAGGCAGAGGGAAGGGCGCGGGGTCACCCGATGAAGCCGACCTTGCGCTTGACCTCGGCCATCACCGGGGCGGCGATGGCGCGGGCCCTGGCGGCGCCGTCCTTGAGCAGGCGGTCGATCTCCGCCGGATCGGCCAGCAGGGCCCGCATCCTGGCCGTGATCGGCTCGATCTTCGCGATCGTCAGATCGGCCAGCGCCGGTTTGAAGTCCGAGAACTGCCGGCCGGCGAATTGCGCAATCACGTCTTCCAGCCTGCTGTCCGAGAGGGCGGCATAGATGGAGAGCAGGTTTTCCGCTTCCGGCCGTCCGGCCAGCCCCTCCTTGCTGTCGGGCAGCGGATTGGGATCAGTGGTCGCCTTGCGGATCTTCTTGGCGATCGCGTCGGCATCGTCCGTCAGGTTGATGCGCGACAGGTCGCTTTCATCCGACTTGGACATCTTCTTGGTCCCGTCGCGCAGTGACATCACCCGCGTGCCCGGCCCCAGGATCACCGGCTCGGGCTGGGGGAAGAAATCCGGCGCGCCGAAATCATTGTTGAATTTCTGGGCGATGTCGCGCGCCAGTTCCAGATGCTGCTTCTGGTCTTCGCCCACCGGTACATGCGTCGCCCGGTAGACCAGGATGTCGGCGGCCATCAGCACCGGATAGGTGTAGAGCCCGACGCTGGCGCGTTCCTTGTGCTTGCCCGACTTCTCCTTGAACTGGGTCATGCGGTCCAGCCAGCCCAGCCGCGCCACGCAGTTGAAGACCCAGGCCAGCTCGGCATGCTCGGGCACCTGGCTCTGGTTGAAGATGGGCGAACGGGCGGGATCGATGCCGCCGGCGATATAGGCGGCGGCGACCTCGCGGGTCTGACGCGTCATCGCCTCGGCCTGGCCATAGCCGGCGTCCTGGGTGATGGCGTGCATGTCCACGACGCAGAACAGGCAGGGCATGCGGTCCTGCAGCGTCACCCAGTTCTTTAGGGCGCCCAGATAATTGCCCAGGTGCAGGGTGTGGGTGGGCTGCATGCCCGAAAGGACGAGTTGGCGCTGGCTCATGGGCGTCAAATAGCGAAGCGGCTGGCCAAAATCAAAGCCGGGCCTCAGGCCGCGTTCCGGCCGGGGGATTCCAGCGCCGCCTTCAGGCGCCTTTCCACCGCTTCCAGCCGGTCGGGGTGGCGCACCTTGTGGCCGAAACCGTCGCGCACATAGAAGACGTCCACCGCCTTTTCGCCATAGGTCGCGATCATCGAGGTCGAGATGGAGAGGCCGGATTCGAACAGGCCCTGGGTGACGTCATAGAGCAGGCCGGGCCGGTCCAGGCATTCCACCTCGACCACGGTGGCGATCTGTGAGGCATCGTTGTCGATCAGCACCTTGGGCCGGATGCGGAAGGCGCTGGCCTTGCTCTTCTGCTGACGCGCGGCCAGGGCCCGCCGCGGCCAGACCTGGCCGCGCAGCGTCTTCTCGATGGTCTGGCGCAGCCGGGCCAGGCGGTCCTTGTCGCCAAAGGCCTCGCCCTCGACGTCCTGCACCGAGAAGACATCCAGGGCGAAGCCGTCCGTGGTGGTGAAGGCCTTGGCGTCAACGATGCTGCCGCCGGACATGGCAATGGCGCCGGCCAGCTGGCTGAACAGGCCGGCATGGTCCGGCGTGTAGAGCACGATCTCGGTGACGGCGCGGAAAGCGTTGCTTTCCGCTTCCAGCGTCAGAAGCTCGCCAGTGGCGTCGGCCTTCGCCATCAGCCGGGCATGGCGTTCCTGTTCGTCCTGCTCGAAGGCCAGCCAGTAATTGTCGTAGTGGCGGGTAAGCGCGCGGGCCCGCTGCCCCGGCGTGAAGTCAGACAGGCGCGCCGCCAGTGCTTCCTTGGCGGCGGCGACGCGGGCGTCGCGGGCCGGTGCCTGGTCGCCCCCGGTCATCACGGGTTCCGCCGCGTAAGAGAGCTCGCGCAGCAGCTGACCCTTCCAGCCGTTCCAGACGCCGGGGCCGACGGCGCGGATGTCGCAGACGGTGAGGATCAGGAGCAGGCGCAGCATCTCGGGCGTCTGCACCAGCGCCACGAAGTCGCGCACGGTCTTGGGGTCGGAGACGTCGCGGCGCTGAGCCGTGTCGCTCATCACCAGATGGTTCTTCACCAGCCAGGCGACGGCGCGGGCGTCGGCCTCCGACAGCCCCAGCCGCGGGCACAGGCTCATCGCGATGGCGGCGCCGACATCGCTGTGGTCGCCGGGCAGGCCCTTGGCCATGTCGTGCAGCAGCACCGAGCAGTAGAGCACTTCGCGCGACTTGATGCGCTTGACCACGTCGGTGGTGAGGGGGTGCTCGTCCTTGTGCTCGCCACGCTCGACCGCGGCGATGTTCCCGACGGCGCGGATCAGATGCTCGTCCACCGTGTAATGGTGGTACATGTTGAACTGCATCAGGCCGACGGCATGCCCGAATTCCGGAATGAAGCGGCCCAGCACGCCGGCCTCGTTCATCAGCCGCAGCGCCCGCTCCGGATCGTTGCGCGAGCACAGCGTTTCCAGGAAGGCGCGGTTGGCGGCGGGATCCTGTCGCACCGCCTCGGTGATCAGGTCCAGCGAGCGTGTGACGGTTCGCAGCGTGTTGGGATGCGGGTCGATCTGCTTGAGATCGGCGACATGGAATAGCCGGATCAGGTTGGCGGGATCGGCCTTGAAAATGGCGGGGTTGGCGGCCAGGCGGCCATTCTCGACATAGAAATCGTCGTCGGGACTGCGCTGGGTGAGGAAGCCGGGCAGGATGCGGCGCAAGGAGCGGCGCGGCTTGCGATGCTGCTCCTCCAGCGCGGCGATGAAGATGCGGGTGAGGTCGCCGACGTCCTTGGCGACCAGGAAGTAGGCGCGCATGAAGGCCTCGACGGCGCGGCGCGGCTTCTCGGCGTCACGATAGCCCATCGCCGCCGCCAGCGCGGGTTGCACGTCGAAGGAGAGGCGCTCTTCCGCCCGGCCCAGCAGATAATGCAGACGGACCCGCACGTTCCAGAGAAAGGCTTCCGCCTTCTGGAAGGTCCGGAATTCCTCCTTGGTGAAAACATTGTGCTCCACCAGGTCGGCCGGCTTCTCGACCCGGTAGAGATATTTGCCGATCCAGTAGAGCGTCTGCAGATCGCGCAGGCCGCCCTTGCTTTCCTTGATGTTGGGCTCGACCAGATAGCGGCTTTCGCCTTGGCGGGTGTGGCGCGCCTTGCGTTCGGCCAGCTTGGCCTCGACGAAGTCGCGACCGCCGCTGGCGGCGTCTTCCCAGAATTTGCGGCGCATCTCCTCGAACAGGCCCCGGTCGCCGCAGAGATAGCGCGCTTCCAGCATGGCGGTGCGGATGGTGACGTCCTGGCGCGCCAGACGCAGGCCCTCGGCGACGCAGCGGGTGGCGTGGCCGACCTTCAGGCCCAGGTCCCACAGCATGTAGAGGATGAACTCGATCACGCTTTCGCTGCGGGCGGTCTGGCGCGCCGGGCGCAGGAAGAGCAGGTCGATGTCCGATCCCGGCGCCAGTTCGCCGCGGCCATAGCCGCCGGTGGCGGAGACGGTAATGCGGTCCGCGGCTCCCGAAGCGTCGGGATGGACATGGCGGATGGCAAAGTCGTGGATCGCGGCGATTACCGCATCCTGCAGCGCCGACAGGGCGCAGGCGGCGGGCAGGCCTTGCAGGCCGTTCTGTTCCACCGCCGTGCGCACCTTGGCGCGGCCTTCGTTGAAGGCAGCCTTGACGAGGCCCAGCGCCGCCGTGCGAAGGGCGACGGAATCGGGGCCCTGTCCCGACAGCGCGTCCAGGGCCCGGCGCAAGGCGGCGACATCGATCACTTCGCCCAGGCCCGAAATCTGCAGTTTTTCCACGCCCAAGGGCGGCTTCTCCAAATCGGCGCGGATCATAGGGGGCGGGGCGGGGAAGGGGAACCGGCGGATCGTGGAACTTCCGGCCGGGCTCGGCGGTTTTCTCCGCGGGTCTCCCGAGGAGAAAAGCCATGCGCAGTTTCCTGCTTTCCATCGCCCCGCTGGCCCTGGCCGTGGGTCTGGCCTGCGCCGCGACGGCGGCCTTTGCCGCCCAGGACACGCCCTTCACCGTCAATGGCGTGACGGCGGTCTGTACCGGCGTCGGTTCGGCCAAGGACAATCCGGAATGGTCGTCCTATCCGGTCAAGCTGGTTCTGGCCAACAGCGCCGGCGAGAACCTGGCGGCGGCCCATTTCACCGTCAGCAGCGCGGGCAGGACGGTGCTGGAGACCGATTGCGACGCGCCCTGGCTGCTGCTGAGGGCGCCGGCCGGACGCTATACCGCCAGCGCCAGCGTCGCCGGCGTGGGCGCCAGCCGCAGCGCCAGCTTCTCGACCAGCGGCAGCGGCCCGCAGAAGGAACTGACGCTGATGTTCGGCGCCGGCCAGGCCTCCGCCCGCTAGCGCCCAAACAGAAACGGCGGGCACGAGGCCCGCCGTTTCCATATCCGTTCGGATGACCGGTGGTTAGGCCGGCTTCAGGTTCGCGGCCTTGGCGCCACGGGCGTCGGGCACGATGTCGAACGAAACCTTCTGGCCTTCGTTCAGGGTGCGCATGCCGGCGGCTTCCACCGCGGTGGCGTGCACGAACACGTCCTTGCCGCCGCCTTCCGGCGCGATGAAGCCGAAGCCCTTGGAGGTATTGAAGAATTTCACGGTACCGATAGTCATGAAGCAGTTCCTGCGTTGGTTACCCGCCGGCGAACGCCGGACGGTGCCTTGGGGAAGATGCTTGTCGTGAGGGAAGGAAGTCCGACCGTCGTCCAGGCGCGCACTCAAAGGCGGGCAGGGTTCTTCAGGCGCGCTTCACTGACGACGGGGCATATCTCCAAACCGGGCGCGACAATACGCGCAGCCCACGCGGAAGGCAAGGAAGCCTGTTTCGCGGGCGCAGCATGGGCCGGTCAGCCCAGGCGGAGGATCTCGATTTCGCCCAGCGGTTCGGGGGCCTCGACGATCTCGCCCAGGGGGGCGCCCAGGATGGCGGCGGCGAGGGGGGCGCGGAAGGACAGCAGCCCCCGGGAGGCGTCGGCCTCGTCGACGCCGACGATGCGGAAGGTCTGCTCGCGGCCCTTGCGGCGGATGGTGACGGTGGCGCCGAAGGTGACGGTGCCGGCGGCGGCGGGCGGCGCCAGCTCGGCGGTGGCGCGGCGGATGGTCCAGTAGCGCAGGTCGCGCGCCAGGGTCTCGCGCAGCAGCACATTGGCCTCGCCCGCCATGGCGGCCTCGATGCGGGCGATGTGGGCGTCGATCTGGGCCAGGCCCTCGGGCGTGACGAGGTTGGGGCCGTCATCGACCATCCGCTCGGGCGGGGCGGCGGATTCGGCGGTTTCCCGGACGAAGGCTCTCGACATGGCCGGCACTGTAACGTGCAAGTGCCCGATGTGTCGCGGTTTTACCCCTTCGCGCCGGGCGGGGGATTTGGCAGTATCCCGGCACGGCGTGGGGGCGCGCCCAAGAAGAATCCGGGAGGACCCGTCAATGAAGAAGATTTCCCTGGCCGCCGCGCTGCTGGCCGTCTCCGCGACAGCCGCCGCGCTGGCGCAGACCGTCAACAGCTATAGCCGCGATGACGAGGCCAAGGCCAAGGCGGCGATCACCGCCGCCGGCTTCACCCCCGGCAGCGTCGCCAGCGCCCAGGGCGGCGCCCTGTTCGTCAACG
>CAZYGO010000015.1:0-4045 GCA_964647455.1 uncultured Rhizobium sp. | reverse complement strand
GCGGCATCGGCCTGGCGGACCTGCGGCTCTGTCGGCGGGGTGTCGACGCAGGCCGTCAGCAGCAGCGCCGCGGTGAAGGCAAGCAGGATCTTGATCGTGTTCGTGCCCATGCAGGTTCTCATCCCTTCCTCCCGCTCGCCTTCCGCGGCGCCGTCTTGAGCACGGGTGTGGCGTCGGTGAGCAGGCAGACCCGGCCTTCGCGGGGCTTGCCCTCGGCGGCGATCGCCAGGCGGGTCAGCAGCGAAATCAGCGTGTCGATCTCGGCATGGGTGAAGCCGGCCAGCAGGCCGTTCCACAAATCCATCACCCTGGGCGCCATTACCGCCACCAGCTCGCGGCCATGCGGCGTCAGCGCCAGTGTCACCACGCGGCGGTCGGTCTCGCTGCGCTCGCGGGTGACGAAGCCGCGCTCCACCAGCTGGTCGATCAGGCGGGTGAGCGAGCCGGCGTCGTGGCAGATATTGTGGGCCAGGTCGCCAGCGGTGGTGACGCCGCTATGCAGCGCCACCAGTGCCGTCCATTGCGAGAAGGTCAGCTCCTGGTCCTCGAACAGCGCCTCCATCCGCGGCAGGACGCGGTTGATCGACATCCGCATCAGATAGCCGACGGAATTGGTCATGCTGTAGTTACCGGGCTTGTAGTAAGGCCGCATGGCAAACCCCTGCTCATTGTGGGGACAATTATTGTCCCGGCAATACTTGCTCTGGCAAGCATCTAGACCGGCGCGGACCGCACCGCAAGCCCTTGGGGGAAGCGCATGGCCCGGATTTTCGCCTTGCCAGCCATGCGCGAAACGCACGATACGGAGGCGATGCCATCCTTCGTCTATGTCCTGGCCGCGCAAAATCCCGACGGGCGCGTCGTGACTTATGTGGGCTGGACGCTGGACCTGGAGCGGCGGCTGGCCGAGCACAATGGCGGCCCCAAGGGTGCGCGCAGCACGCGCGGGCGGCCCTGGGCCCTGATCTATGCCGAGAAATGGCGGACGCGGCGGTCGGCGATGCGGCGCGAACATGCGCTCAAGGCCGATCGCGATTTCCGTGCCCGGTTGCGGGAGGGCTTGTAGCTACTTCTTCGGCGGCTTGTGCGCGTAGAGGAACTGGCCGATGCGGTCGAGGGCGCGGGCGATGTTCTCCGCCGAGTTGGCGTAGGAGACCCGCAGATAGCCTTCGCCCAGGATTCCAAAGTCCGGCCCGCCCACCATGGCGACGCCCACCTCGTCGAGGATTGCATTGGCCAGTTTCTTGGCCTTCCAGCCGGTCTTGCTGACATTGGGGAAGGCATAGAAGGCGCCCTTGGGCAGGATGCAGGAGACGCCCGGCAGGCTATTCAGCCCGCTCACCACCAGTTTGCGGCGCTTGTCGAACTCCGTCACCATCATGTCCACGCAATCCTGCGGCCCGGTCAGCGCGGCGATGCCGGCATACTGGGTCGGGGCGTTGACGCAGGAATGGAAGTTCACCGCCAGCTTGCGCGCCAGGTCGAACAGCTTGCCCGGCCAGATCGCATAGCCCAGGCGCCAGCCGGTCATGGCATAGGTCTTGGACCAGCCATTGAGGATGATCAGCCGGTCGCGGATCTCCGGATAGGACAGCATGGTGACGTGCTTTTCGCCGTCATAGAGGATGCGGTCATAGATCTCGTCCGACAGGATGGCGACATCGGGCCAGGCTTCCAGCCCCGCCACCAGCTTGTCGAACTCCTCCTTGGGGACCACGCCGCCGGTCGGGTTGGCGGGCGAATTGAGGATGATCAGCCGGGTGCGCGGGGTGATCAGCGAGAGCGTCTCCTCCGCCGAGAAGGCGAAGCCATAACCTTCGCGGATCGGGATCGGCACCGGCGTGGCGCCGGTGAACTCGATCATCGAGCGGTAGATGGGAAAGCCGGGATCGGGATACATGATCTCCACGCCCGGCTCGCCGAACATGATGATCGACATGTACATGGTCGGCTTGCCGCCGGGCATGATCATGACGCTGTCGGGCGAAACCTCGACCGCGTAGCGCTTGTGCAAATCGGCGGCCACCGCCTCGCGCAGTTCGGGAATGCCGGTGGCGGCGGTGTAGCCGTGATGGCCGTCGCGGATCGCCTTGATCGCGGCTTCGGCGATATGGTCGGCGGTGCGGAAATCGGGCTGGCCGATGCCCAGGCTGATGATGTCCTTGCCCTGCGCCGCCAGCGCATTGGCGCGGGCCAGCACGGCAAAGGCATTCTCCTCGCCCAGATGGTCGAAGGCGGCGACGGTTTTCAGCATGGGGATTCCCGCTAGTGGCTGGCACCCCTATATAGCGAACCGCCCGGCGAGGCCAGCAGCCCAAGGGCGTCAAAACAGCGCGAACTTTCCGTTTTGAATCAATCGCTTGGCCGTAATACGGGCGGGCCCTGGCAGCGCCACCACGGCATGGTTGCGATGGGCGCGCGCGCCGGGCAAGTTGGGGCGTGTCCAGCGCCCCCATCAAGGTCATCAGCCTTACCCGCACCCCCGACCGGCGCGCCGAATTCGCGCGCCGCAATCCGGGGCTGGCCTATGAATTCTTCGACGCGGTGGATGGCGCCGCCCTCACCCGCGCCGCGGTTGCCGCCAGCGGCCTGTTCCAGGCCGGCCTCAACTTCACCGCCGGTGCCTATGGCATCGCGCTGTCGCATCACCGCCTGTGGCAGGAGGCGGCGGCGGGGGAAGCGCCGCTGACCGTGGCCGAGGACGATGCGATCTTCCGCAGCGACTTCACCCAGCGCCGGCACGAATTCCTGGCCCAGTTGCCGCCGGACTGGGACATCGTGCTGTGGGGCTTCAACTTCGATGCGCCACTGTCGCTGCGCCTGCCCTTCGGCCTGCCCGGCATCTTCACCGCCAGCCACAACCATATCCGCCAGGCGGTGCAGAATTTCCAGTCCTTCACAGGTGCGCCTTCGCCCTGCCGGCTGGAGTTCAGCTTCGGCCTGCCCGCCTACAGCATCAGCGCAGGCGGCGCGCGCCGCTTCCTGAAGGAACTGTTTCCGCTGCGCGACTATAGCCGCGTCTATCCGCTGATCCCCAAGCCGGTGCGCAACGAAGGCATCGACATCGCCATGAACCAGGTCTATCCGGGCGCGGCGGCATTCATCGCGCTGCCACCGCTGGTGGTGACGCCGAACGACCGGGCGAACTCGACGGTGCAGACCAGCGGGATGCTGAAGGGCTGAGGGGCCCGGCGCAAAAGCCCCGCGCCCTTACTCAGCCGCGATTTGGTTTCTCTTATCGAACTGCGACCAGACGCCCTCGTCGCCATCCCAGGAGCCGGTGGTGGCGCCCTTGGAATATTCGGTGGCGCGCTGCTCGAAGAAGTTGGCGTGCTCGACGCCATTGAGGATTTCCACCAGCCAGGGCAGCGGATGCGGCTTGCGCTGGGCATAGCCAGTGGCGGTTTCCTCGAAGTTGCCGAACACCGGGGTCAGGCGCAGCTGCGTCAGCCGCCAGTCGGCGATGTAGCGGACATAGGATTTGATGTCCTCGGCGGTCATGCCCTCGATCGGGCCGAGGCTGAAGGCGAGATCGACGAAACGCTCCTCCAGCCCGACCATAGTGCGCGCCACGTCGGTGATGTCGTCGCGCACGGATTTGGTGACGGCGCCGGTTTCCTCGTTCCAGGCGTGATAGAGCCGGGTGATGCCCTCGCAATGCAGGCTCTCGTCGCGCACCGACCAGGAGACGATCTGGCCCATGCCGTTCATCTTGTTGTGGCGCGGGAAGTTCAGCAGCATGGCGAAGCTGGCGAACAGGGCCATGCCTTCGGTGAAGGCGCCGAACATGGCGAGCGTGCGGGCGACGTCGCTGCACGTCTTGGTGCCGAAGGTATGCATGTAGTCGGCCTTGGCGCGCATGGCGTCATAGTCGCGGAAGGCCTCGAATTCGGCCTTGGGCATGCCCAGGGTCTTCAGCAGCAGGGCATAGGCGTCGATATGCACCGTCTCCATGTTGGAGAAGGCCGCCATCATCATCTGCACTTCCAGGGGCTGGAAGATGGGGATATAGCGCTTGAGGTAATTGTCGCCCACCTCCACGTCG
>CAZYGO010000014.1:0-4189 GCA_964647455.1 uncultured Rhizobium sp. | reverse complement strand
CCGGCATTCCGGATAACTGCTGCCGAGGTGGACGAGGGCATGGTGGATACGGGTGTAGAGCGTCGTCAGGACCTCCTGCCCGGCGGCTTCCGCCACCCCGGGGGGCTGCATAAATGAACGCGGCAGCAAAGCCGTGATTTTCTCCACCGCCATCCGGCTGGCAAATTCCCCGGCGTTCGCACCGCCCATGCCGTCGCAAACCGCAAAGGCCAGGTTGACCCCGGCGAGGGTGGCGTCGCCGAATTTGCCCAGGCGATGGACTTCCCGGCCATCAAACTGGATGCCCAGAAAGGCGTCCTCGTTGTTGGGGCGGGTCCGGCCGCGGTCCGTGCGGCCAAACCATTTGAGCTGGGGGGCGACCGGCGCCTCGGAGGGGGTATTGTTCATGTCGGCGCAGCGGGTTCAAAGCCGGGCAGAATGGTGGCAAATTCAAAATCAATCAGGCAAAAACGCCCGTCGGACTGCCGGTAAGTCACGTTGCGAATGTCCACATCGTCATGGCGCACGCCATAGGTCTCCAGTTCGGCGAATAACTCGCGCAGGCGTTTCTCGTCCAAATGCTCCACCCGATTGCCGCAATTGGTGGTCACGATGCGCAACTGGGCCGGGTCGGCCTCCAGCAACTTGGGCACAAACGGGCACCCGCGGGACTCCAAAAAGCGCAAAACCTTCACTTCGTTGGCAAACCGCTTGTCGGCATCCCGGGCATGGTAAATCTTAACTACCCGTCCATCATAGGTTAAGCGCACCGTCGACCTTAACGTATCCTTCACAGTCTCCATGGCTGGGTATTTTGCCCGGTTTTGCGCATTTTGGGAAGCCCCATCGCCATTTTGGCCAAATTTAGCCATTCCCGGGCCGAGCGCCCCTTTACGGCATATTTTTTTTGTTAAAATGGCACTTTACTTGCTAGGGATTATGCCTTCGAGTTTCGCCGTCACCCGGCAACGGGGCAGTTAGGCAAACTTAACTCGACTAAAACCATCCCATCCTCCGAACCATGGCTAAATACAAATTGGAATACATCTGGCTCGACGGTTACGAGCCGGTCGCAAACCTCCGCGGCAAAACCCAAATCAAGGAATACGGCAGCTTCCCGAAGCTGGAAGAACTGCCGATGTGGGGCTTTGACGGCAGCTCAACCCGACAGGCCGAAGGCAAAAGCTCGGACTGCATGCTCAAGCCCGTGGCGGTTTACCCCGACACCACGCGCAAAAACGGCGTCCTCGTCATGTGCGAAGTCATGATGCCCGACGGCAAGACGCCGCACCCGAGCAACAGCCGCGCGACGATCCTGGACGACCCGGGAGCGTGGTTCGGTTTTGAGCAGGAATATTTCCTCTACAAGGACGGCGCACCCCTGGGCTTCCCCCCGGGCGGCGGCTTCCCGCCCCCGCAGGGCGAGTACTACACGGGCGTGGGCTACAAGAACGTCGGCGACATCGCCCGCGAGATTGTGGAAAAGCACCTCGACCTGTGCCTGGACGCCGGCATCAACCACGAAGGCATCAACGCCGAAGTGGCCAAGGGCCAGTGGGAATTCCAAATCTTCGGCAAGGGCTCGAAGAGCGCGGCCGACCAGATGTGGATGGCCCGCTACCTCCTCATGCGCCTGTGCGAAAAGTACGGCGTGGACATCAACTGGCATTGCAAACCCCTCGGCAAGGATGTCGATTGGAACGGCTCCGGCATGCACTCCAACTTCTCCACCACCTACATGCGCGAGAAGGGCGGCAAGGAATACTTCGAAGCCCTCATGGCGGCGTTCGACAAGTACAAGAACGAGCACATCGCCGTGTACGGCCCGGACAACCACCTGCGCCTCACCGGCCTGCACGAGACGCAGTCCATCGACAAATTCAACTATGGCCTGGCCAACCGCGGCGCGTCCATCCGCGTCCCGCACAGCTTCGTCAACAACGGCTACAAAGGCTACCTGGAAGACCGTCGCCCGAACTCCCAAGGCGACCCATATAAGATTGCCAGCCGCATCTTGCAGACGATTGCCACCGTCCCGACCAAGTAAGGCCTGCGCCTCGCTTGCTAGCGCCGGCTTACGAAACGGTCCCTGGAGCCTACGGAGGCTTCGGGGGCCGTTTCCGTTTTATCCACTCACGAACCGCCCCTCAGCAACTCGCGCGAAAAACGCTCGCGCAGCATTTTGGGGTCGGTGGCTTGCGCGCGCAATGCCGCCAGGCTGAGTGCGTCATTCCGTTTCGCCAGCCGCTTTCCATTTTCATCAAGCATCAACGGCGCATGGCACCAGGCCGGGGGCACCCAGCCCAGCGCGCGATAGATCAAAATCTGCCGCGCCGTGCTGCGCAGCAAATCCGCGCCGCGTACGACTTCGGTTATATCCATCGCATGGTCATCGGCGACCACGGCGAGTTCATACGCCGGCACATCGTCGCGCCGCCACACGAGAAAATCGCCGAAATCGCTGCCGGCCGTGAATGCCTGCGACCCGCCCAAGGCATCTGCAAATTGCACAAGTTCCCCATCCGGCACCCGAAAGCGCCAGTTCGCGTGCGCGGCACCAGGGGTGGACAATTCCCGACCCGTGCCGACGGGCGGGCGCCACTCCGCCGGGTATAAGGGCTCGGCCTCCTCGTCCTCCGCATGCGGAGCCTGCGCCGCGCGTTGCACGTCGGCCCGCGAACGCGGGCAAGGATAGATAACCCCCCCGTCGCGCAAGCGCCGCCAAACGTCGAGGTATACCTCGCGACGCCGGCTCTGTTCGTAAGGTGCGTGCGGACCGCCCACGTCCGGGCCTTCGTCCCAGTGCAAACCCAGCCAGCGCAAATCTTCCAAGGCCGCCTGGGCAAATTCCGGCCGGTAACGGACGGCGTCAAGGTCTTCCATGCGCAGGACCAGTTTCGCCTCCGGCCCGACGGCCCGGGCCCGCGCCAGCCAGAACGTGCGGGCGTGACCAAGATGCAGGCGCCCGGTGGGCGTGGGGGCAAGACGGCCGCGGTACATGGGGAGGGATTATGAATCAAGAATGCCGAACTATGAAGTTGAATCGCCGATGGGGGCGAACCCGGCCAATTAGCAAAAGCCACCCAAGCCATCCAAAATGCTACTTCTTCACCACTTCGGCTTGAGAGCCGGATGATTACCTTTTATCCTGTCCCGTTTCACCCTTGTCATGAGCCTAGCCGACCATCGCACCCGCCAGCACCAGCCGTGGCTGCAGCGCTTCTGTTACCTTGCCTTGTTTTTTGCGGTGGGCGTGCTGCTCATGGGCGGCGAGACCACCAGCAACGGCGCGGGCATGGCCTTCCTGACATGGCCGCTGTCCAACGGTTCGCTCAACCCGGCGAACTGGCTGCATGACCTGAATATGTTTTGCGAGCACAGCCACCGGCTGCTGGCGGGCGCACTTTCCACCCTGACCATCATTGCCGCCATTTGGATTCAATTGACGGAAGCGCGCGCGTGGGTGCGGCGGCTGGCGTGGATTCTCGTGGGCACGATTCTCGTCCAAGCCCTGCTCGGCGGCCTGCGCGTGCGCCTCGACCAGGCCAATACCCACTGGGACACCAACACGGTGGCGTTCGTGTTTCGCGTCGCCCACGCCGTCGTCGCGGAAATCGCGCTGCTGTTGTGGGTGACGCTCACCATCGCGGTGTCGCGCGGCTGGATGGTGCGCGGCACGGGCATCCATCTCGTCGCCCCCAAGGTACGAAGCTGGGGGCACATTGCCTGTGCGGTGATTTTTCTGCAAATTTTTGCCGGCGCCATCATGCGCCATGGCGGTTATGCCTTCTCCATCCCGGGGCAATACTTTCCCTTTTCCGGCCCGGACCACGCCCTATTGCCGCCGGAATGGAGCTGGCCCGTGCTGGTCAACTTTGTCCACCGGCTGGGAGCCATCTTCGTCACCATCGTGCTTATCGGCCTGGCCAACAGCGTGTTTCGCGACGCGGACGCCCGCCGCCAGCTCGGTTCATGGATGACCTTGGTGCTCATGGTCGTGCTTGTGCAAATCTACCTTGGCACCAAAGTTATACTGACCAATAAAGATGCTAATGTTGCCACCGCCCACCTGCTCACGGGGGCCTTTTTGCTTGCCTCAACGTGGCTGTTGACGTTCATTGCTTATCGGTCGAAATGGTGGCCAGCTGACGGCATTCCGCAGCCTGGCCGGTCTTGATGTGACTGCGGGCGCGGGCCTCGTAGGCGGCGC
>CAZYGO010000013.1:0-4724 GCA_964647455.1 uncultured Rhizobium sp. | reverse complement strand
CATCGCCGAACCGCTGGCGGCGGCCGGCCTGCCGCTTTACGCCCAGCACATCGACCGGCTGGACACCGGCGCACTGGTGGACCTGTTCCGCGCCGAGGAAAATGCCTGCCTGCTGGGGACCGACGCGCTGCGCGACGGCGTGGACGTGCCGGGCCGTTCGCTGCGGCTGGTGGTGTTCGACAAGGTGCCCTGGCCCAAGCCGACCATCCTGCACAAGGCGCGGCGCGCCCGTTTCGGCAAGGGTTATGACGACCTCATCACCCGTTTCCGCCTCAAACAGGCTTTCGGACGGCTGATACGCGGATCCGAGGACCTGGGCTGCTTCGTGATCCTGGAAGGGGCGACGCCGTCGCGCCTGCTGACCGGCCTGCCGCCGGATTGTCCGGTCAAGCGGGCCGGGCTGGCCGAGGTGATTGGGGATATCCGGGCGTTTCTTGGTTCACCGGCTATCCCCGCCCCAGCCGCGCAACTTATAAACCCGCCATGACCCCGGCGGCGGCAGCGATGGATTTCGGCCTTCACGATAGCGGCATCCTGCCCGGCCATGTGTTGGAGCAGCTCATCGCATCGGGGCGGGAAGTGATTCCGGCCGAACCGCCGGTACCGGGCCAGGTTCAGCCCGCCAGCCTTGACCTGCGCTTGGGCAAGAAGGCTTGGCGGGTGCGCGCCAGCTTCCTGCCGGGACCGGATTCGAAAGTCTCGGACCGGCTTGCCTCGGTCTTCATGCATGAGATCGACCTCACACAGGGCGCGGTGCTGGAAACCGGCTGTGTCTATATCGTCCCCCTGCTGGAAAGCGCCGCCCTCAGCCCCGGCATTTCCGGCGCCGCCAATCCCAAAAGTTCCACCGGGCGCATCGATGTGTTTGTCCGCCTGATCACAGATCATGCCGCGGCCTTTGACCGTATCGCGCCCGGTTATCACGGCCCCCTCTTCGCCGAGATCAGCCCCCGCACCTTTCCGGTGCTGGTGCGCACCGGTTCGCGCCTCAACCAGCTGCGGCTGCGCCGGGGCGCGCCATCCTCCAGCGATGCCGCGCTGAAGGAACTGCATCTGCGCTCGCCGCTGACGGATGTGGCGCCGATCATTGATGGCGGCCTGGCGCTGTCGATCGACCTGAAGGGCGAAGGCCGCATCGGCTGGCGCGCCAAGCGCCATACCGGCCTGATCGACGTCGACAAGCCGGGCGTGCTCGATCCATGGCAGTTCTGGGACCCCATCCTGGCCGACCCGGCCGGTCGCCTGGTTCTGGACCCGGACGAATTCTACATCCTGGCCAGCCGCGAGCGGGTGGCGATACCGCTGACCCACGCTGCCGAGATGGAACCCTTCAACCCGCTGGTGGGTGAGTTCCGGGTTCATTATGCCGGCTTCTTCGATCCGGGTTTTGGGCTGGATCCAGGCAGACCGCCCTCGGCCCGCGCCGTGCTGGAAGTGCGCTCGCGGGAGGTGCCGTTCATCCTGGAACACGGCCAGGTTATCGGGCGGCTGGTGTTCGAGCGCCTAACAGACCCGCCCCTGACGGCCTATGGCCAGGGAATCGGCTCCAACTACCAGCGCCAGGGGCTGAAGCTTTCCAAGCATTTCCGCCAGCCCGACTGAGCGGTTCCCGGGCGGGCCGGGGGCAGTTGTTGCGGGAAACACACAGCACCTTGCCAAAAAGCAATCCTGCCATGCCCTTCGTGCAGGATGCCGTTGCGTAAGCGCGCCGGTCCGGCACAGTTACGCCACTGCGGATGGACGGTTTGGGGAAACCCCGCAGTGTTTGGGCCGGGTGCCGAATGGCAGAAGGCCTGAAGGTCCAATTTAAGGGGGCAGAAGTGAGGCGGCTACGGCGCGAATGTGCCGGCCGCCTCATGTTCTTTCGGGCCTGCCGACTTATTTGTTTCGCGGCCTGCGGCCTTACTTGTTTTGCGGCCTGCGGCCGAGGGCATCCACCACCGCAAAGGGCGCGTAATAGATCAGGATGAAGACGATCCCCATGCCCACCAGCTCGGGGATGTACCAGGGCCAGGGCGACATCACCGTCAGCAGGTTCTGCCCCGCCGGCTTGGCGCGCAGGAAGCCGTAATTGACCCCCAGCAGCCAGTCCACCAGCGCCGCGACGGCCAGATAGCCCAGGCTGGCGGCAATCACCCGCGGTAGCGAGCGCGGCAGTGGCCGCAGCCTTGTGCCAAGCGTGAGATAGAGCAGCGCGGCAACCACCCCGCCATGCTGGATGAAGAAGAAGATGAATTGCGGGTCGGGGAAGTCCCAGTAGATGGTCGGCGTCAGCACGCCTTGCAGCGTCCCCCCAAGGCCCCAGAAATAGCCCAGCTCATAGGCGAACTGGTGCCGGGTCAGCAGCGCCACGATCAGGATCAGCTCGGCCCAGTCGCAGAGATTCATCGGCAGGCCATTGCCGAGCCCCAGCGTGCCGCGCGCAAATCCCAGGCCGTACCAGCATAGCCAGCCAATGGCGAGGAAACCGGCCAGGGTCAGGCGCGTCAGGCGGTCGGCGCGGCGGCCGAGATGCTCATGCCTGGCGAGCAGCGCCAACGCCAGCGGCAGCAGCAGCGCCAGCGCGATGGCCGTCAGATGCGACGGCCCGAACGGGACAAAGGGATGCGACACGCGGCCTCCAGCGGTGGAAGCCTAGTGCAGACGGCACGGGGGCGCTACCTCTCGCGGCCCGCGCTGCGCCAGCGCGAGACGATCGTGTCGAGGCCATGGCGGTCCATGTTGGGCGCCTTCCAGCTCTTGGAAAAGCTGGTGTGGCCGCCGCGCGACACGATGCGCTTGCCGATATCGTCGAAGCGCACCCGCATCGGCATCGAGACGCCTTGGCCCAGCACCAGCGCCTCGCGGTCGCCCAGGAGCGGCAGGAACTCGATCAGGTCGGCCATGCCTTCATAGGTGGATTCGCGGATCACGTCCTGGTCGCGCTCGCTGGAGAGGCGCAGCGCGATGGCGGTGCCGCATTGCGAGGCAATGGTGGCGTCAAGTTCGCTGGGCCGCTGGGTTACCAGCGCCAGCGACAGGCCGTATTTGCGCCCCTCCTTGGCGATGCGCGACAGCGCCTGGCGGGTGGGGACGAACTTCTTGTCGTCGGCGGGAGCGTAGCGGTGTGCTTCCTCGCAGACCAGCAGCATGGGCAGGCCGCCTTTGCTCCACACCGCCAGGTCGAAGGCCAGGCGCGAGATCACCGAGATCACCACGTCGAGGATTTCCGGCGGAACGGTGGAAAGGTCGATGACGCTGATGGGACGACCCTCGGCGGGGACGCGGAACAGGCGGGCCAGGACGTCGCCCATCGTGTCCTGCACCGAGACGCTGCCGAACATGAAATTGTAGCGCTGGTCGGAGACCAGGGTCTCGATGCGGGTGCGCAGGCGGCGATAGGGCAGCGTCAGCTGCGAGCGTTCCAGCCGGCCCAGCTGCTCGTCGATGAAGGCGATCACGTCCGACATGCGGAAGGGCGTCGGCGTATCCACGGTGATAGCGTGGCTCTCGGCTGACTTGCGCGCCAGGGCGCCGGAACGGCTGGTGGCGCTGTCGCTGTAGCGCTTCTTGGCGAAGACCACGCCGTCCGCGAGAATCTCCACCTCGGCGTCGTGATGTGCCTCGCGGCTGACCAGGGCCGCCGTCATTTCCGGGAAGTCGAGCATCCAGAAGGGCAGCTGAAAATTGTCCAGGCTGATGGGCTCGACCAGGCCGCCAAAGGAGGCGGCATATTCATTGTGCACGTCCAGGATCACGACATGCGCGTGGGTGTGCTCGGCCAGCAGGCGCTGCAGGATGCAGGTCAGCGCCGAAGACTTGCCCGAGCCGGTGGAACCCACCACCAGGAAATGCTTGGCCAAGAGATCGTCGATCAGGAGCCGCGCCGGCACGCTTTCGTCCTGGAACAGGCTGCCGATCTTGATGCTGGCGGCCTGGGGTGGGGCATAGACGCGGGTCAGATCGTGCTTGTCGGCCAGCAGCACGCCATCGCCCAGGCTGGGCAGCGCGGAAACGCCACGGCGGAAGGTGAGGCGCTTGGAAGCGTCCATCACCACTTCGCCCATCAGATTGATCTCGATCAGGCCCGATGGCGTTTCGCCCTCGCTCGCCGGCATCGGCGCGCTGATGGCCGAGATGATGCCCAGCACGCCGGAGACTGGGGTCATGATCTTCACCAGGGCGCCGATCTGGACGCGGCTGTCCGCGCCCTTGATGGCATCCTGCCGTTCCAGCATGGCGACGGCATGGCTGCCGGAAACCGAGACGATGTGGGCCAGACGGACCGGCGGCGCTGCCGGCACGCCGCGGCGCTCGCGGAAAGAAGGCGCCGCAGGCGACGCGGGCGACGATGCAGACATGGCCGGCGGCTTTTGGGGCGGCCGTTCGATATGCAGCGTCATGCCGCGCGTCCTTGCCGTTTGGTAAGCGAGGCGGTGCCGGCGGCACGCCCCGGAAGGGTGAGAATGACGGTCGTGCCGGCGCCCGGCTGGCTTTCAATATGAAGGCTGCCGCCATGCAGCCGCGCCAGCCCAAGTGCTAGCGGCAGCCCGAGCCCGCTGCCTTCGGCGGCGCGGGCGCGGCGGGCATCGACCTGGGCGAAGGGTTTGAGCGCCAGCATGATCTCTTCATGGGTCATGCCGATACCGGTGTCGGCGATGGCGATGGTGACGCCGCCGTCCTTCACCGCCTTGGCCATCACCAGGATGCGGCCCTTCTCGGGCGTGAACTTGCTGGCGTTGGAC
>CAZYGO010000012.1:0-8560 GCA_964647455.1 uncultured Rhizobium sp. | reverse complement strand
AGGGGATCATCGCCGTCGCTGCCGCGCGCCAAGCCGATGCTGACCGGCGCGAAGACGCTGCGTCCGGCCACCAGGTGCGGCGGCGCGCAGACTTCCACCGCCTTGTCGCCCGCGGCCTTGGCGTCACGCGGCATCTCATCGAACAGCAGAGCGAAGGAATCGCCGCCGGCGCGAAACAGGCGCGCCTTCAACCCCGCCAGGCGCC
This sequence comes from uncultured Rhizobium sp., assembly GCA_964647455.1. GTDB lineage: Bacteria > Pseudomonadota > Alphaproteobacteria > Micropepsales > Micropepsaceae > Rhizomicrobium. The sequence continues at coordinate 8,355 of CAZYGO010000012.1, read as the reverse complement.
GCGCGGTCTGGCGCAGCACCTGGTCGGCGCCCTCGTCGCCGAGACTGGCATGGATGGCCTTGAAACGGTCGATATCGACCAGGGCGAACAGCGCCCTGGAAAGATCGGTGCCCAGCCCGTCCAGCGCCTGCATCATGGCGATGCGGTTGCCGAGGCCGGTGAGATCGTCACGGGTCTCCGCCAGCGCTTCCCTTTCCTTGCGCTGGGTGATGTCGGCCAGAAGCCCCAGGCAGTCGGACGCCACATCTTCCTGTTCGGTGACGATGGTGGCGCGCAGTTCCAGCCAGCGCCAGCGCCCCTGCCCCGCCGCGACCCGGAACTCGATGCGGAAGGCGCTGCCCGGCCGGGCGCTGTATTCCTCCAGCGTGGCGACATAGAGGGTACGATCGTCCGAATTGAGCAGCGCCATGAAATCGGCATGGCTCAAGGTGCTTTCATGATGGCCGCGCCCCAGCAGCTGCGCCGCATCAGGCGACAAAGTGAGAAGCTGGCTGCGAAAATCGAGATCGAAGACGCCCTGGTGCGCGGCGCCGATGGCGGCCAGCGCCAGGTTGGCGAATGGCGTGGTGGAATCCAGCGCCGTGCCTTCGGGCAGACGCGCCTCCAGCAACTTTGCGGCGCCCGAGCCATGCAGGAACGGCAGCACGGCAATCTCCTCGCTGGCGATCACCGCCAGCGCCAGCAGGATGGCGCCCGCCGCGGCGAAACCGCCGGTGACGGCCGGGCCGGTCAGGCCCTCGCCCCAGCCGGCGATGGCGACCACCGCCCCCGCCAGGGCCACCAGCGCGAAAGCCGCGGCCGACGGCGCCACCACCTGTGCCGCCTTGATGCCGCGCCGGCCGCACCAGAAAAGATAGACCGCGATGGCGGTGCCGCCGCAAACAATCACCAGATCGCCCAGCAGGGTGGCGCCCGGCAGGCCGACCCAGGCAAGAACGCCAAGCCCCACCATCCCCCACAGGACGCGCACAAAATATCTTTGATGGCGCGGAAAGACCTCGCGCAGAGGAACAATGGCATTGGCCAGGCGCGCGCCTGCCGCCAGCGCCAGCAGGTTGAGCAGGGCGTTCAGGCCATAGGGCCCGCCCAGCCGCGTGGTGATGGCGGCATCGAACATGCCCGATGAGGCCAGCCAGCCCAGTAGCAGCAGCAGCAGTGTGATCGCCACCCAGCGCGGCGCGGTATGGCCGATCAGCAGCGCCAGCCCGCCGGTGATCAGCATCGCCGCGCCGATCAGCGCCGCGACGGCGGCGATGAAGATGGCAAGCTGGCGATTGTGCGAGGACAGCGCCGGCTCGCTCCAGGCCGAAAGCGCCGGCGGACTGTCAGCGGAAGCGACCCGTATCGCCAGCGCCGCGGTAGTGATGGGCGGAATGATGACGCGCCAGGCACGGCCGCCATAGGCGGGCGCCATTTCGACGGTGACGCCAGCCTCGGAACTGGCCACCGCCAGAATGGCGGGGCGGGTATGGCGCGGCAGCAGATGCAGCGCCGCCGAGGGCGGCTGCCCGGCCAGCAGCACGCGGATGGCGGGGCGCACGCCGTCGTTCATCACCGGCAGCATGTACCAGGACGATCCATCCGCTTCCGGTCCGCCGGGGGCATGATAGGAGGTGAGCGCCGGCTTCAGGAGCAACACATTCTCGGACCCGCCGAAATTCACCGGCTTGGGCGTCGTCGGCCCGCTCGCCGAACCCTGCCCCAGGGCCGCCGGAACACAGGCGAGCGCGCCCAGCATGAGCGCGGCAAAGGCCAGGGCAATGAAACGGTGTATCGTCATGATCTTCAGAAGCGGTTCCAGCAAAAATGTGCCACGGCTAACCGCGACGATTGGGTGGCGCTAACCTAGCCGCGCCTCGTCGGCGAGCAAAGCAAATAGCAGATGGTCGGCCCAGACGCCGTTGATCAGCAGATAACGGCGGGCCAGGCCCTCCTGGCGAAATCCGCAGCGCGCCAGCAGCTTCGCCGAGGCCTGGTTGGCGGTGAGACAGGCGGCCTCGATGCGATGCAGCCCCAGCGTGCGGAAGACAAAGGGGATCAGCGCCTTCAGCGCATCGGTCATGTAGCCCTGATTGGCATGGGGTTCCCCGATCCAGTAGCCCAGGGTGCAGCCCTGGGTTACGCCGCGGCGGACAGTGGACAGCGTGCAGCCGCCCAGCAGGGCATGGTCGGATTTGCGCAGCACGAAAAAGACATAGGCCGAATCCAGCCGCGTTTCCTTATGGTAGCGCTTGAGCCGGCGGCGGAAGGCGCCGCGCGTCAGTTCGTCATCGGCCCATACCGGCTCCCAGGGCGTCAGGAACGAGCGGCTGATGGCACGCAGTCGCGCCCAGGCGGCATAGTCGCCGATGCGGGGATAGCGCAGATAGACCTTCTCGCCTTCGATCACCGGCTGCTGACCACCGGGAAATGTGAGCCCGCGCATGAAAGCGATCGGGCCGTGCTTGATGCCCGGTTTGAGGAGCGGCGTTTTCACTATTCCGCCGCTTGCGGCAGCGCGCCGGCGCCGAAGCGCCGGGCGAAACGGTCATGGCTTTCCAGCCGCCCGATGGGACCGATGGCGGCAATGCTGGGCTTGCCGGCCTGCATCACCTGGCAGGCGTAGCGCCGCACCGCGCCAAGGTCGATCGCGTCGAGCTGGGCGATGATCTCGGCGGGCGACTGGATGCGGCCGAGCGCGAAGATCTGGCCAGCGATCTGGTCGGTGCGGCCGGCCGGGCGTTCCAGCCCCATCAGCAGCGACGCCTTGAGCTGGGCGCGAGCACGGGCCAGTTCGGCCTCGCTGAGGTCGCCGGCGATGGCTTCCATTTCGCCGGCGACAACGGCGGCGATTTCGCCGGCCTCGGCCTCGCCGGTGCCGGCATAGACGCTGAGATAGCCGCTGTCCTGGAAGCCGCTGGTGAAGGCATAGATGGAATAGCAGAGGCCGCGTTTTTCCCGCGCTTCCTGGAACAGGCGCGAGGACATGCCGCCGCCCAGCGCCGCGGTGTAGAGCTGGCCGACATAATAGTCGGGATCAGCATTGGAAAGGCCTGGGAAGGCAAAGGCGATGTGGGCTTGCTCCAGGTCTTCGGCAAAACGCGCCTCGCCGCCGCCATAGCGTGCCGGCTGCGGCAGGGCGGGGGCACCGGGCTGAAGGCCGGCAAAGGCCTTCTGCGCCAGCGCCACGATCTCGTCATGGACGACAGCGCCCGAGGCGACCAGGGTCATGCCGCCGGCGCGATAGTTCGCGCCCATATAGGCCCGCAGCATGTCGCGGTCGAAGGTCGTGACGGTGGCTTCCTCGCCCAGGATCGGCCAGCCCATCGGCTGGCCGGGATAGATCGCCGCCTGCAGGTGATCGAAGATGATGTCGTCGGGCGCGTCGCGGGCCTGGCCGATCTCCTGCAGCACCACCTGGCGCTCGCGGGCGATCTCGTCCCCGGCGAAAGCGGGATTGATGAGGATGTCGCCCAGCAGGTTCAGCGCCAGCGGCACATCGGCTTTCAGGATACGGGCATGAAACGCAGTCTGCTCACGGCTGGTATAGGCGTTGAGGATGCCGCCCACCGCCTCGATCTCTTCGGAGATGGCGCGGGCGCTGCGCGTCGCCGTGCCCTTGAAGGCCATGTGCTCCAGCATGTGCGAGATGCCCATCTCGCGTGGCGTCTCGTTGCGCGCACCGGTATTGACCCACACACCGACGGCCACCGATTCCAGCCCCGGCATCGGGTCGCTGATAATCTTCAAGCCATTGGAAAGTATGGATATTTCCGGGTTCATGCCTCCAGTCTAGAGGAGATGAAGTCCCGGATCAAAGGAAGGTTCTTGGCCAGGATTTCCATCCGTTCCGGTCGATTTTCCAGCCCCGCCAGCCGTGGCGGAACCGGCGGCGGCGAACCGATGGCGCGGGCGACCGCGTCGGGGAACTTGGCCGGATGGGCCGTTGAAAGGATCACGACCGGGCCGGGAGCATTTTCCAGCCGCCGCGCCGCCGCCACACCCACGGCGGTGTGCGGATCTATGACGCGGCCGGTTTCGGCATGCACCGCCTTGATGGCGGCGATGGTGGCGTCATCGTCTTCGGCGAAGGCGCTATAGCGGGCCCGCAGCCGCGCCAGCACTTCCTGCGGGATGGCGAGGCGGCGCTCGCGGGAAAAATCGTTCATCGCCGCCGCTGTCCAGTCGGCATCGCGGTCGGATGCCTCGAACAGGGCGCGCTCGAAATTGGAGGCGACCTGGATGTCCATCGAGGGCGACAATGTCGGATGGGCATCGCCCGAGGCATAGACGCCTTCGTTCAGGGCGCGGGCCATGATGTCGTTGGAGTTGGTGGCGATCACCAGGCGCTCCACCGCCAAGCCCATGCGCCAGGCAGCCTCGCCGGCGAAGATGTCGCCAAAATTGCCGGTCGGCACCACGAAGGTGGCGGGCCGGCCCAGCGCCGCGGTGGCAGTGAGGTAATAGACGCTCTGCGCCGCGATGCGGGCGAAGTTGATCGAATTGACGGCGGTGAGGCTGACCTTGCTGGCGAATCCGGTATCGGCGAAGAGCTGCTTCACGATGCCCTGGGCGTCGTCGAACGTGCCTTCCAGCGCGATGTTGTGGACATTGGCGTGGGCGCTGGTCGTCATCTGGCGGCGCTGCACGTCGCTGACGCGGCCGCGTGGATGCATAACGAAGACATCGATGTTGGGCAGGCCGCCCAGCGCCGCGATCGCCGCCGAGCCGGTATCGCCGCTGGTGGCTGCGACGATGGTGGCGCGGCCGCCGCGTTTGGCCAGCGCCCTGGAGAACAATTGACCCAGCACCTGCAGGGCGATGTCCTTGAAGGCGAGCGTGGGGCCGTGGAACAGCTCCAGCAGGTAGCGCCCCTCGCCGATCGCCACCAGCGGCGCGATCTCGGGCGCATCGAAATCGGAATAGGCGGCGGCTATCGCCTCCCGCAATTCGGCTTCGCTGAAGGACGGGCCGGTGAAGCGCGACAGCACCCGGTATGCCGCCTCCTGGTAGGAAATGCCCGCGAAGGCCGCCAGCTCGGCGTCGCCGAATTGCGGCCAGGCCTGCGGCAAATAGAGGCCGCCATCCGGCGCCAGCCCCGCCAGCAGCACCTGCGCGAAGTCGGCGGCGGGCGCCCGTCCACGGGTCGAAAGGAAGGTGTGCGCGTTCATCATCGGACCGGCTTATAGGGCTAGGGCTTGCCCCACGCCAGACGGCCGCGGGAGATGTGATAGGCCAGCCAGACGCCCAGGAGGCAGGCGGCCAGTCCGAACCAGGTGACGGCATAGGACAGATGCTGGTTGCGGAAGCTGACCACCGTCTGGCCACCGCGCGGCCAGCCGCCGGGATTGGGCGTGGCATCGGCCTCGATCACCACCGGGGCCGCCAGCGTCAGGCGGTCGGCGGCGGCGATGGCGGCCAGGTCGCGGGCATACCAGATGCGATGGGCGGGGTCGGCCCTCGGGGTGAAGAGGCCCGGCGCATCGGGCAGCCGCCAGACGCCGGTGACCTGGGTTTCGCCCGGAACATTGCCGGCGACGCGGCTGGCCGGATCGAGCCGCTCCTTCGTCACCATGCCGCGGTCCACCATCAGGGTGCGCCCATCCTCGGCCACGAAGGGCGTCAGCACGTGATAGACCGCCTCGCCCGTGGCATCGGTGGTAAAGACATAGGCCTCGCGGGCATGGTCGAAGCGGCCATGCAGCGTGACACGGCGGTACTGCGCCTGGTCCGCGGGCAACGCCATCGCCTGGTCCGGCGTCAGCGGCGCGGCGGCGAGATGGCCGTTGACGGTGGCGATCAGCGCCAGCTTCCACTGCAGCCGCTCCAGCTGCCAGACGCCCAGGCCGCAAAGGATGACGAACAGGATCGCCGCCGCGGCCGTGACGCCGGGATAGGGCCGGAACGTCACTGCAGCCGCCCTTCGCCCGCCCTGTGCTTGTATTGCAGCACCAGCAAGGCCGACTTGGCCAGGCGCAGCACCGCGAAAGTGAGAACGCAGATCAGGGGGATCCAGAGCAGCAGATGCAGCCAGGTGGGCGGCGACCAGGTGAACTCCACCCACAGCGCCAGGCCTGCCACGATGGCGCCGACGATCAGGATGCCGAACACCGCCGGGCCGTCGCCGGGATCGAAGATGGAATAATCGAGAGGGCAGGCCGGACAGGCCTTGCGCACGGCGATGTAGCCGTCGAACAACGGCCCCTGCCCGCATTGCGGACAGAGGCCGAGAAGGATCGCGCGAATTGTGCGGGGCGGTTGCGTGACGCTACCCCTGCACGACCGGTCCGACACCCCACACATAAATGCACATGAAGAGGAAGAGCCAGACCACGTCCACGAAATGCCAATACCAGGCCGCCGCCTCGAAGCCGAAATGGCGGGTCGGGGTGAACTGGCCGGCCATGGCGCGGAATAGGCAGACGATCAGGAAAATGGTGCCGACGATGACATGGAAGCCGTGGAAGCCGGTCGCCATGAAGAAGGTCGAACCATAGACGGCGTCGAAATTGCCGGCGCCTGCTGCCAGATAGGCGTGCGCGCCAGCTTCGAACGGCGCCTTTGCCAGGTTGTTGAAACCGAAGGTGAAGGGGGCATGGGCATATTCCCAGGCCTGCACGCCGGTGAAGCAGAGGCCGAGGATGACGGTGAGCAGCAGGCCCTGCACCGCGCCCTTCTTGTCGCCGGTCTGGATGGCATGGTGCGCCCAGGTCACCGTCGTGCCCGAAGTCAGCAGGATCAGGGTGTTGAGCAGCGGGAAATGCCAGGGATCGAGAGTGACGATGCCGGACGGCGGCCAGGCCGCGACGCCGACATCGGCATGGAAGATGGCGGCATTGAAATAGGCCCAGAACCAGGCGACGAAGAACATCACTTCGGAAGCGATGAACAGCAGCATGCCGTAGCGCAGATGCAGCTTCACCACCGGAGTATGGTTGCCGAACTCGACCGACTCCCGGATGACGTCGCGCCACCAGCTCGCCATGGTGTAGAGCACGCCGGCCAAGCCGATGCCGAAGATATAGGGCGTGCCGCTGAGGACGCCGAAGCGGTCATAGCCCTTGTGCATCCACAGCACGGCGCCCACCATCATGACGAAGGCGAAGACCGAGCCTACCGCCGGCCAGGGGCTGGGATCGACCAGGTGATAATCGTGCTTTGCGTCGCTGGACATGGATCAAGCCCCCCAAGGGTTGGCAAAAGGTAGAAGACTAGTGACCGCCGTGCCACTGCACGAGGGACATGAGATAGACAAGGACCGCAAACGCACCCAGCACGGCTGCGAGGGCGATGTTGCGTTTGCGGCGTTCACGCTGCCAGTTCTTTTGGCCATCGCTCACGTCCAGAAGGCCGGAACAGCGGGAAGCCGCAGCAGCTTCTCGACGATAAGCGCGGCGAACAGCGCCGCCATATAAACCAGGGAAACGCCGAACAGGCGATGGGCCGCCGGCTCCTTGCGCTCATCCTTCTCGAAGTAGGTGGCGACCGCTTCCTTGAGGAACCAGGCGCCGATACCGGCGGCGCAGGCGAGATAGAGCCAGCCGCCCAGGCCGATCGCCGCCGGAGCCAGGCCCAGCGGCACCAGCGCCAGCGTGTAGAGCAGGATCTGCAGGCGGGTGTGGGCCTTGCCCTTCACCACCGGCAGCATCGGCACGCCGGCGCGGGCGTAATCGTCGCTGCGCCACAGCGACAGCGCCCAGAAATGCGGCGGCGTCCACATGAAGATGATCGCCACCAGCAGCAGCGGCGCCAGCGACAGCGAGCCGGTCACCGCGGCCCAGCCGATGGCCGGCGGCAGCGCGCCGGCCAGGCCGCCAAGCACGATGTTCTGCGGCGTGCGGCGCTTCAGGCCCAGCGTATAGACCACCACATAGAAGAAGATGGTGAAGGCGAGCAGCAGCGAGGCCAGCGGCCCGACGAACAGCCACATCATCGCCACCGATGCCACCGACAGGGCCCAGCCGAAACCCAGTGCGTCGGCGCGCGCCACCCGGCCCAGCGGAATCGGGCGCGTCGCCGTGCGGGTCATCAACACGTCAATGTCGCTGTCATAGGCCATATTGAGCGCGCCCGAGGCGCCCGCCGCCACCGCGATGCAGAGCAGCGCGGTAAAGGCGGTGAGCGGATGGACATGCCCCGGCGCCACGATGATCCCCGCCAGCCCGCCGATCACGATGTTCTGGGCCGTGCGGCGCTTGAGCCAGAGCGTATAGACCACGACATAGAAGAAGACGGTGAAGGCGAGCAGCCCCGCCGCCAGGATGTTCACGAACAGGAACATGACGGCGACCGAGGCCACCGACAGGGTCCAGCCGAAGGCCAGCGCATCCTCGCGCGCCACATGGCCCAGCGGAATCGGCCGGGTGGCGGTACGCG
>CAZYGO010000011.1:0-3452 GCA_964647455.1 uncultured Rhizobium sp. | reverse complement strand
AAGGGCAACATCTATACGGCGGAAGTGGATACGGCCAAGCGGGTGCAGAAATTCGCCCGCTATGGCCAGGCCGGCTGCAGCGGCACCGGCTTCGCCACAGTCGGCGGCCCGGTGGAGTAGCGGCATGACACGCAGGCTCTCCCGCCGTGCCGTCACGGCCGCGCTTGTGGCAACTGCGCTGACGCCGATGCTGGATGCGGCGGCGCAGCTGCCCAAGGCGCGCACGCGCAAACCCGTCCGCTACGATACGTCGGGCGGCGAATGGAAAAGCTACAGCGGCGACCAGAAGGGCCGGCGCTATTCGGCGCTGAGCCAGATCCAAGCCGACAATTTCAACCGTCTGGAACTGGCCTGGACCAATACCGAGCCGGGCGACGTCAATCTGCAGGCGACGCCGCTGGTGGCCAATGGCGTGCTCTACACCACGGCGGGTCTCAAGCGCGCCGTGCTGGCGCTGGACGCTCGCACGGGGCGGCAGAAGTGGCGCTTCGATTTCGACGAGGGCAGGCGGGGCACCAATGCGCCGCGTCCCGGCAGCGGCCATGGCGTTTCCTACTGGACCGACGGCAATGCCGAACGCATCCTCTATGTCACCATCGGCTACCATTTGATCTCGCTGGATGCCCGGACCGGCAAGCCGGATCCGGCCTTTGGCCTGAACGGCGTGGTGGACCTCAAGCGGGACGACGACCAGGACATCAACATCGAGGGCGATGGCGCCGGCGAGGAAGTCGGGCTGCATTCCACTCCGCTGGTGGTGGGCGACGTCATCGTGGTGGGCGCGGCCCATTCCGCCACCGTCACCGTCAGCCGCCACGTCAAGGGCTATGTGCGCGGCTTCGACGTGAAGACCGGCAAGCGGCTCTGGATATTCCATACGATCCCGAAGAAGGGCGAGCAGGGCTATGAGACCTGGCTGAACGGTTCGGCCGAGAATACCGGCAACACCGGCAACTGGGCGCAGAACAGCGCCGATCCCGAACTGGGGTTGGTCTATCTCACGATCGAGCAGCCGACGGACGACTATTACGGGGCCTTCCGCCCCGGCGCCAACCTCTTCTCCGACTGCCTGGTGGCAGTGGATGCCAGGACCGGCAAGCGCCGCTGGTATTACCAGACCGTGCATCACGACATCTGGGACCGCGACCTGATGTGCGCGCCCATCCTGTTCGACATGAAGCAGGGACGGCGCACCATCAAGGCGATCGCCATCCCCACCAAGCACGCCTTCACCTTTGTGCTCGACCGCACCAACGGCAAGCCGGTCTGGCCGATTCCGGAAACGCCGGTGCCGGTCGGTGATGTGCCGGGCGAATGGTATTCGCCGACCCAGCCGATGCCGTCAAAGCCGCCACCCTTCGACGTGCAGGGCCTGCCGATCGACCAGATCATCGACTTCACGCCGGAGCTGCGCCAGGAGGCGCTTAGTATCCTGCGCAACTATAATTGGGGTCATCTTTTCGCTCCGCCCATCGTCAGCAAGTGGCCGGACAGGCTGGGCACCATCCAGATCCCCTCCACCGACGGGGCGGCGCAGTGGCCGGGCGGCGCGCTCGATCCCGAAACCAACACCATGTACATCTTTTCCAACCACGCCTATGCGGTGCGAGGGCTCCTGCCTGGCGATGTCGAAAAGACCGGTCTTGCCCATGTCTGGGGCGTCGCGACGGCGACGGGCGCACAGGGCGCCGAACTCCCCGCCAGCGAGCGCCCGCCGGGTGCGCCTGCGCCCGCCGCGGGCCGCGCCGGCCGTGGCGGCGGCGGCGGTGGTGGGCTTCGGGTGCAGGGGCTTTCCATTCTCAAGCCGCCCTACGGCCGCATCACCGCCATCGACCTCAACAAAGGCGAGATCGTCTGGCAGATCGCCCATGGGGAGACGCCGGACGATGTGAAGAACAATCCGGCGCTGAAGGGTCTGACAATTCCCCGTACCGGCAGCCTGGGCAAGGTCGGCACGCTGTTGACCAAGACGCTAGTGATTGCCGGCGACGGCACCAACACCACCGGCGCCGACGGCAAGCCGGGCGCCTGGCTGCGCGCCTATGACAAGAAGACCGGCCGGGAAGTGGGCGCGGTGCGCATGCCGTCCCGCGTCACCGGCTCGCCCATGACCTATGCCATAGACGGGCGCCAATATATCGCGGTGCCGATCTCAGGGCCCCCAGGCCCGGCGCAGCTGGCGGTTTACCGGCTTCCAGTCTGAGGAACTGGAACGAGTGGAACTTTTGTGCCGCTCGCCGCGTTCCCGCGCCTGAAGCCATTTTCAGGAAGCGATTATGTCCCTGCTTTCCATCATTATCGTTCTCATCGTCGTGGGCGTGCTGCTCTGGCTGGTCAACACCTACATTCCCATGGACGGCAAGATCAAAGGCATCCTCAACGCCGTCGTGGTCATCGTGGTCGTGCTGTGGCTGCTGCAGGCCTTTGGCCTGTTAGGCGACATCGCCGGCATCCGGGTGGGCCACACCTGAAAGACAAGGCGGAAGCACCGCCTCCGCCCTATCTTCCGCGATCCGACCTGGTTCAGACTGACGACGCCTGCCGCGCCTTGAGCGTGCGCCAGGCAAGCGCGGCCAGCACGAACAGCACGCCAGCCCGCAAAGCCACCAACAGCAGCGTTCCGGCGGCGCTGACACGTCCGTCTTCGTACGCCATGGTGATCATGTGGTAGGGCATGCGCGGCGCGGTTGGGACATAGAAGCCGAACAGACCGCTGAGCACCGCGATCAGGACCAGGCCGGTCCACACCCACGCCGAGTTCAGGCGCTGGCGCAGCGCCACGCTGATGCAGGCTGCCGTGGCCAGTGGTCCGATGAGATAGGTGGTGAAAAGGCTGACGCCCGCCAGCAGCGCCTGATAACCGCCGGGCATCTCCGCCGGCATCTGGGCGCGCACCGAAAACGTCAGTCGCATCATGGTCATGCCGATCAGCATGATCACGGCGATGATTCCCATCACCGGCAACGCGCCGAACACCGCCCAGGGGGCCTTCACCGACAGGGCACGGGGCGGGCTGCGGTCCAGCATCGCCTGCACCAGTTGCGCGTCGCTGCCCATCAGGGTGCGGGCACGGGCCGCGGCGCTCCCGGCATCGGCGCCGCCGGCGCGCTCCTTTGCCGTCAGGTCGGCCAGGTGCTCGCGCAATTCCACGACATAGCGGTTGACGTGACCGGCGGCGATTCCGGCCTTCAGCAATTCTCCGCGCACATTCTCAAACGGCTGCATGATGCCCTCCCATGATGAATGTTTGAAAGGCAGGCGCTATGTCCTGCTTGATGACAGACTGGATCGCCCGCGCCAGCGTGACCCAGTTGCTGGCCAGGTTCTGGTAGCGCTTCATCCCCGCCGGGGTGAGGCTGTAATAGATACGGCTGCGGCCCTCGACGCGCCGGCGCCGCGATTTCAGCGCCCCTTCGCGTTCCAGCGCGTGCAGCACGGTATAGGCGACGCCT
>CAZYGO010000010.1:0-6357 GCA_964647455.1 uncultured Rhizobium sp. | reverse complement strand
GCCTCGATGCGCTTGGCGATGGCGATTTCGCCTTCGCGGCTGAGCAGCTCGACGCTGCCCATCTCGCGCAGATACATGCGCACCGGATCGTCGGTGCGGTCATACTGTTCGCCGGTCTTGGTGGTGGCGAGCGCCTTGGAGCCTTCGGCAACAAGGGCGCCGCCCTCCTCGCCTTCCTCGGCCTCTTCGCTCTCGATGACGTTGATGCCCATCTCGTTGAGCATCGCCATCGTGTCTTCGATCTGCTCCGACGAGGTCTTGTCGGACGGCAGCACCTTGTTCAGTTCGTCATAGGTGACGTAGCCGCGCGCCTTGGCCTTGGCGATCATCTTGCGGACGCCGACATCGGACATGTCCAGCAAGGGGCTGTCGGCATCGCCCGGGGTGTCGGCCTCGCCCGGCTTCTTGGGCGCGGGCTTGATGGCGGTCTTGGCGGGCTTGGCCGGAACCGGCGCGGCGGCGGCCGCGGCAGCGCCCTTTTTGGGCTTTTCCGGCTTTGCGGGCTTTTCCGGCTTGGCCTTGGCTTCCGCCTTCTGGGGCTTGCCGGCCTTGGCGGCGGCGGCCTTCTTCAGCGCCTCGGCCGCTTCCCTGGCCTTCTGGGCCTTTTCGGCGGCCTTGAACTTTTCAAGCTTGGAAAGCTCCCTGGCCTTGGCCTTGGGATCGGGCTTGGCCGGCTTGGCGGCGGGCTTGCCCGCGGCCTTGGCGGGCGCCTTCTTCACCGCCGCGGACTTGGCGGCAGCGGCTTTCGCCGCCGGCTTCCTGGCCGGGACGGGCTTTTTCACAGGCTTCTTGGAGGACTTGGCTACCACTCTTCGATCCCAGGGGCCCGCAGGCCGTTCACAGATTCAACGCCCCAGTCAGCGCCTAAGACCGCCGTCATGACCCGCTTTGCGGGCATCGAGCAGGCGATGATGGTCGGATGTTCCGTCAGCCATCTCGCGCAGGCTTTGGGCGGCGCGCAGGAAGCGGGCTTCCGGGTCATCCTCTGGCGTACCAGCCTCTTGCCGTTCGCCGTCCGGGCCCCGCGTTCCGGGTGCCATGCGGCCCGCGAAATCGGTCAATCCCAGACGTGCGAAATGGGTTTGAACCCCAGCTTTTTCAAGGCTGGAGCCGGAGGCGGCGAGGTTTAAGAGTTCGGCGCGCAGGCTGTCAAGCGAAGGGTCCTTGACGGGCAGGCTGGCCAGCAATTCCGCATGGTGAAGAGCGATTCTGGGCTCTTCCAGCAACAGTGTGGCCAGTTCGGCCTCCTTGACCTGGCGGGCGGCGGCCTCGCCGGCCTTCACCAGCCGGCTGGCCTTGAGGGCGGGGGAAACCGCCTCGGCCGTGCCCGGCAGGGGGCGGGCGGGCCCGAAGCCGGAGCCCCGGCGGGTGGGGCGAGAGCCCCGGAACTGGCCCCCCGCCGCGGGCTGGGCGCGGCGCTTGTAGGCGGCAAAGACCTTTTCGCGGAAAGCCTCGCGGTAATAGCTGGCGATCTGGCCGTCGCCCACCGTGGCGGCGATCTCGGCCAGCCGCCGCTCCAGCCCGGCCAGGCGCTCGGGGGTGGAGAAGTCCCGCCCCTCGGTTTCGGCCCGCCAGAGCAGCTCCATCAAGGGCGTGGCGGTGTCGAGCAGCCCGGCCATGGCTCCGGCGCCCTGATGGGCAATCAGGGTGTCGGGATCCTCGCCGGAGGGCAGGAAGGCGAAACGCAGCGAATGGCCCGCCTTCAGGTGCGCCAGCGCCATGTGGGCGGCACGCAGGGCGGCATTGCGGCCGGCATTGTCGCCGTCGAAGGCCAGCACCGGCTCGGGCGCGGCGCGCCAGAGCATCTGCAGCTGGTCCTCGGTGAAGGCGGTGCCGAGCGGGGCCACGGCATGGGCGAAGCCGGCCCGCACCAGCGCGATCACGTCCATATAGCCTTCGGCCAGGATGATGGTACCGGCCTTGATGGCGGCGGCGCGGGCGGTGGGGAAATTGTAGAGATTGCCGCCCTTGGAGAAGAGCGGCGTCTCGCCGGTGTTGATGTATTTGGGCTTGGCGTCGGGCGCCATGCCACGCCCGCCGAAGGCGATGACGCGCGAACGGCCATCGGTGATGGGGAACATGATGCGGTCGAAGTAGAAATCGCGCATCGGCCGGCCATCCTGGGCAGGGCGCGCCAGGCCCGCCTCGATCATCTCGTCCTGGGTGACATTGTGGCCGGTGAGATGGTCGATCAGCGCATGGCCGGAGGCCGGCGCAAAGCCGAGGCGGAACTGTTTCGCCGCCGCGCTGTCCAGACCGCGGCCGCGCAGGTAGTCGCGCGCCGCCCGGCCGCCCTCTCCGAAGAGCTGCTCCTGGTAGAAGGCCGCCGCCAGTTCGACGATCTCGTAGAGCGACTTCTTGCGCTTTTCCCGTGCCTCGTCTTCCGGCGACCATTTGGGCAGTTCCACGCCGGCTTCGCCGGCCAGCTTTTCCACGGCTTCCGGAAAGCTCAGCCCGTCGGTTTCCATCAGCCATTTGAAGGCGTCGCCGCCGGCGCCGCAGCCGAAGCATTTGTAGAGCCGCCGCTCGTTCTCGACCTTGAAACTGGGGGATTTTTCCGGGTGGAAGGGGCAGCAGCCCCACATCACCCGGCCCTTGCGGATCAGCTTGACGCGGCGGCCCACCAGCGCGACCAGGTCGGTCCGCCTGCGGATTTCCTCCAGCAATCCTTCGCCATAGCGCATGCTTTCGAGTTTAGGACAAAACCACCCCCAAAGGGGGAAGGCGGGTTGATTCCCCTGTGAATGAAACCTAAAGTTGTTGGGCGCACTGTAATTCCCGCGAGGTTGCGCAAATGAACCTGTTCGACGAACCGGACAATCCCCGCTGGAAGCTGCTGGCCGTGGCCGAGGAGCGGCTGGAAATCGCCCCCAGCCGGGAAGCGGTGATCGAGGTGGTGCGCACCACCGCCCGCTCGGTGCTGTCCGCCGATGGCGTCACCTTCGTGCTGAAGGAGGGCGAGCTTTGCCACTATGTCGAGGAAGACGCCATCAGCCCCTTGTGGAAGGGCATGCGCTTTCCGCTTTCCACCTGCATCTCGGGCTGGTCGATGCTGCATGCCGAGACCGCGGTGATCGAGGACATCTATGCCGATCCGCGCATTCCGCACGAGGCCTATCGCCCCACCTTCGTCAAAAGCCTGATCATGACGCCGGTGCTGGAGCCGCCGGTGGCGGCGATCGGCGCCTATTGGCGCGACAAGCGCAAATTCACGGAGCGCGAAGTGCAGGCCATCAAGACGCTGTCCCTGGCCGTCGGCCGGGCGCTGGCAAGCTATCTCTGACGGCGCCGCCTAGTCGCAGACCGTCGCCCAGAAGGTCTGGTTCGGCACCGATGACAGCCCGATGCCGGTCTTGCCGAGATATTTCGCGTAGCTGCCCTGGAAGCTGCCCGACAGGAAGGTGATCGCCTGGGTCTTGGGATCGTAGCGGTACTTGCCCGGCTTGCCTTCGACATCGGCGTAATTGCTGCCATCCTTGATGGTGATGTCCATGAAGAGATAGTGGCCGCTGCCGTAACAGGAATATTTCTTGGGCGGGATGGCGCTCTGCGCCAGGGCCGGCGCGGCGGCGATGAGAAGCGCGGCGGACAGGAAATAGCGGTTCATGCGGGACCTCCCCCAAAGGACGGCGAAGGCTGGCCCATTTCCGGCGCGAAGAAAAGCCGCGAACCGTACACTGGCGGACGGACTGCGCCCCCCTATAATCGCGGCGTCATGAACCGGACCCCGCACGATCCCCGCCTGGCCGACACGGCGCTGGCCAGGCAGCTGGCCGCCGCGACCTCGCGCGAGGCGATGCTGCAGGCGGTGCGCGGCAGCGCCCGGGCGGTGCTGGGCGCCGATGGGGTTTCGCTGGTGCTACGCGAGGGCCCGCTCTGCCACTATGCCGCCGAGGATGCGATCTCGCCCCTGTGGGAGGGGCGGCGCTTTCCCATTTCCGCCTGCATCTCGGGCTGGTCGATGGTGAACGCCGAGACGGCGGTGATCGAGGACATCTATGCCGATGCGCGCATTCCGCACGAGGCCTATCGTCCCACCTTCGTCAAAAGCCTGATCATGACGCCGGTGGGAGCCGATACCCCCGCCGCGGCGCTGGGCGCCTATTGGAAAACCTCGCGCTATTTCCAGGACGACGAGATCGCCCTGGTGCGGACGATGGGGTTCCTGATCGGCGAGGCGCTGCGGCGCGTGGGGCCGGCCTGAAAACGCCGGCCCACGCGACAGGCCGGTCACACCGTGATGGTCGTCATCCAGAGGTCGTGCAGGTTGCAGGTGCTGGTGACCATGACCTTGCCCTTGTAGCCGGCGGGCAGGGTGAACATGGATTCCGGCGTGTCCTTCGGGGTGAAGACCTTGCGGTCGAGATACTTGCCACCGTCCAGCACCACCGAATGGCTGACGATGTAATGCGCCTCGCTCATCGGATGGTTGGTCTTGACCATCAGCATGGTGCCGCTGGCGGTCACCTGCGGCGCGTGGGTGGCTTCCTTGCCGGCCCAGTGGGCGGGGTCATCCTTGGTGAAGATGATGTTGGTGTCGGCACCGGCCGCGCGCGCGGCGGTGAGCGGAAGCGCGGCGGCGGCGGCGCCGGTGAAGGCAAGCTTGGCGAGATCGCGGCGTGAAGGCATGGTGGAGCTCCCGTGTTGTTGGCGGCGGGAGCATCGGGAACCGGCGGCGCCAGCGCAAGCGCCAGCGGTCTTCATTACGAATTTCACATGCAGAAACCGCGCTAGAGCGGCTTGCTGAAATGGAAGCTGGCGATGGAAAGACCGTTCCGGAAATAGAAATGGTGCGCGCGGGTGCGATGGGTGCCAGAATCAAGATGCAGAGCCGCGCAGCCCTCACGCCGCGCCAGATCCTCCATCCAGGCCAGAAGCGCCTTGGCAAAGCCCTTCCCGCGATGGCTTTCCAGGCAGATCAGGTCGTCGATATAGAGCGTTTTGCTCCAGGCCAGCCATTCGGAGATGCGGAAACCGGCGGCCGCCACCGGCACGCCATCATTCTCGGCATAGATAAGCCGCCAGCCCGCCTGTTCCTGCTGCCGCCTGGCGCGGGCCAGGAAATCCGCCAGGTCCCTCAGATGCGGCCTAAGCTCACGCATCACGGGAAAGACGCGCGTGATGTCGGCTTCGCTGGTCGCTGTCCGCACGGAGATCATTTCGGCGTCAACGCCTCTTTCACCTGGGCGGAGGCGCGGCCGAAATCCATCTGGCCGGCATAGCGTTCCTTGAGCGCGCCCATCACCTTGCCCATGTCCTTGATCGAGGCGGCGCCGAGTTCCGCCACCATGGCGGCGATGGCGGCTTTCGCCTCGGCCTCGTCCATCTGCTGGGGCATGAATTCGCGGATGATGGCGATCTCGGCCTTTTCATTGTCGGCCAGTTCGGGGCGCCCGCCCTGGAGATAGACCGCGGCGGATTCCTCGCGCTGCTTGATCATCTTGGCCAGCAAGGTGAGGATTTCGTCGTCGCCCAGAAGTTCCCGGCTGGTCTCGCTGCGGGCGGCGATGTCGCGGTCCTTCAGCGCCGCCAGCATCAGGCGCACCGTGGCCAGGCGCTTGGCGTCCTTGGCCTTCATCGCCTCCTTCATGGCGTCGTTCATTTTCTGGCGCAGCGACATGGGGCGAATCTCTTTTGTTTGGGTCGCACGGCCGACGGAAAAATGTGGTCCCATGCCGATGGCCGAGCCGGACCACATTTTCCCTGGCCGATGCTGCCGGGAATATCGCGGAATCATAGCGGTTCCTGTGACTCAATTCCAACGCCTTGATTCCACTGGAATAGTTCAGGTTGACGCAAAAGCCTCACATCCGTACTTTCCCGAACATTCGAGGCCTCCCATGACCGACACCAGAACCGCCCCCTCCGCCAGCGCGGAGGCCGCTTTTCCGCGCGGGGCTCTTGTTCTGGCCGATGGCAGCCGCTTCGAGGGCAGCGGCTTCGGCGCGCCCGGCGTCGCGGTGGGCGAGGTCTGCTTCAACACCGCCATGACCGGCTATCAGGAGATCCTGTCCGATCCCTCTTATGCCGGGCAGATCGTCGCCTTCACCTTTCCCCATATCGGCATCGTCGGCACCAATGACGAGGATATCGAGACCCTGACCCCCGTCGTGCGCGGCCTGATCGTGCGCGCCGATGCCGAGCATCCTTCCAACTGGCGGGCGCTGCAGACGCTGGACCGCTGGCTGAAGAAGCACAACATCCCGGCGCTGGCCGGGGTGGACACCCGCGCCCTGACCAGCCTGATCCGCGAGAAGGGCATGCCGCATGGCGCCATCGGCAATGGCGTCATCTTCGGTGGCAAAGAGGGGCAGGACACGCTGCTGAAGGAGGCCAGGGCGTTTCCGGGCCTGGAAG
>CAZYGO010000009.1:0-3285 GCA_964647455.1 uncultured Rhizobium sp. | reverse complement strand
CCCCAGGCAGAAATGCATGTTTTGCTCCGCGATCAGCACCGTCGCTCCTGTCGCCCGCAGCTGCTTCAGCAGCGTCGCCATGCGGGCGATACCGCCAGCCGCGACATTGACCTTCTGCCCCGGATGGGCAGGGTCGCCTTCCGTCACGCCGCCGGGCGGCGGCTCAAGATTGCCATGCAGGTCGTTGATGGCGAACAGCGTCACCTCAAGCGGCGCCGGCGCGGCCCCGCCGCACACAAACGCGGCCAAAGCCACCGCCAGCAACAGCCTGCATCGCATCACGGCACCGCCCCCTGCCCCGTCCCGCTTCTACTATGGACGGTGCGGACGCAGAAGGGGCACCGAAGCGGGGCTGGCGCGTTAACGGGGGTTATAGCGCGTTCCGATTTCGAGGCTTCCATGACCCGCATCCTTGCCGCCGCGATAACGGCACTGCTTCTTGCCCTTCCCGCTTTCTCCCAGGCGCCGGCACCCAGTGCCGCCAAGCCCGGTCCCGACGACCGCGCCCGGCAATGGCTGGTGCTGCTGGACGATTCCAATTTCGCCGACAGCGCCGCCCAGATGGGACCGCAGGCCAGGAAGGCCGACATCGCCGCCCTGGCCGGGCTGCGCCAGCCGCTGGGCGCGATGTCCAGCCGGACACTGAAGGACGTCAAGCTGTCCGCCTCCGTTCCCGGCATGCCGTCGGGTCAATATGCCGTGGTGCGCTTCGATTCCAGCTTCGCCCACCGCGCCAACATGATGGAAACCATCACTTTGATCCTGAACAAGGGCGCCTGGTCGGTGGTGCGCTATCAGGTAGAGTGAAGGAACATTCGTTCCGTTTGAAAGTTTTCACCAGCAGCGCCCGGCCGGCCGTTCAGCCAAGGTTCAGGCGCCGGTTGGAAAGCTCAATATTGGTTTCATTTGCTACGGAGATGGTCATGAAATTGAGAAACGCGTTTCTGGGTGCTGCCGCGCTGCTGTCCGCCGCTATCGGCATGGCCCAGGCCCAGCCCAGCTGGGTGCCGCCGGGCAATGATCCCCGCGGCTATTACAGCGACTATGACCGCAACGGCTATTACGACCGTGATGGACGCTATGCCCGCATCCGTAACGATCGCGGCCGCAACGACCGCTATGGTCCGCCGCCCCCGCCGCCGCCATCCGGCACCTATTACGAGCAGGGCCGCTACGAGGAAAATTGCCGCCGCGGCAACGCCACCGCCGGCACTATTTTCGGTGCCTTGGCCGGCGCGGCGATCGGCGCTGGCGTGAGCCGTGGCAATGGTGGCGCAGCGATTGGCGGCGCGGTGCTGGGCGGCCTGCTCGGCAACACCATCGCGCGCGACATCGACTGCGACGACCAGCCCACCGCCTTCGCGGAATTCTCGGTCGGCCTCAATGGCGATATCGGCCGCCGCTATGACTGGCGCGGCCGCAATGGCTATGGCTATTTCACCCCGACGCGGGAATTCCGCCGCGGCGGCATGGTCTGCCGCGACTTCACCGAAACCACCTATCGCGGCGGACGGGCCTATACCCGTACCGGCACGGCGTGCCGCGAGACCGGCGGCCACTGGCGGTTTGACTGATGTTTGATTGGCCCCCATCCGTCCGAGGCGATGCTGCAGGTCGCCCGGCGGAATGCGGGCTCATGTAAATGAAAACCGTTACAGGGCGGCTCCGGCGCTACCGCGCCGGGGCCGTTTTGTTATAACCACCTCCGGCGGCGAAGAGACCGATAACGGGGGACACCATGAAGAAGACAATCCTGCTGGGCGCAATCGCGCTGCTGACGATGACAGGCTTTGCCGCGGCGGAGCCGCTGGGCCTGTTCACCGACCACCAGGATATTGGCAGGCCGCGCCATCCCGGCTCGGCCAGCTATGACGCCAGCACCAAGACCTGGCGCATCACCGCCGGCGGCCAGAACATGTGGGCAGCGCGCGACGACTTCCATTACGTCTGGAAGAAGATGTCGGGCAATGTCCGCGCCACCGTGGACCTGAAATTCGTCAGCCCAACACCCAAGCCCGGCGATCCGGGCGTCCTGCATCGCAAGGGCGGCATCGTGCTGCGCGAGAGCCTGGACACCGACGCCGCCTATGTGGACGTGCTGCGCATGGGCAACGAGCAGATGTCCATCCAGTATCGCGAAACCAAGGGCGGGCTGACCCACCTGATCTGGATCAATACCCCGCGCCAGGGCACGGTGCGGCTGGAGAAGGTCGGCGACTATGCCTATGTCTCGGTGCTGGGAAAGGACGGCAAGCTCGTCCATGCCGGC
The DNA here is from genome assembly GCA_964647455.1 of uncultured Rhizobium sp. Classification (GTDB taxonomy): domain Bacteria; phylum Pseudomonadota; class Alphaproteobacteria; order Micropepsales; family Micropepsaceae; genus Rhizomicrobium. Next base: position 1,016 of record CAZYGO010000009.1, on the reverse strand, counting down.
GGCTCGTTCAAGCTGCACATTCCTGGTCCCTACTATATCGGCCTGGGCGTCTGTCCCCATGACGACAACATCACCGAGACGATGGAATTCTCGAACCTGAAGATCGAGAGCGGCATCCGCGCCGACTGGCCGAAGCATTCCACCCTGCAGACGATGAGCGTGGCCAACCAGGTGGAGCAGGTCGGCGTCATCAGCGTGCCGGGCGCCCTCACCGAGGTCGGCTGGTCGGCGGACGGCAAGTTCCTGACCTATCGCAGTGGCGGAAAAAGCTGGCGCGTCTCCTCCAATGTGGACACGCCTGCGGCGCCGCAGGCCATTGCCGCGCCGGATGCGGGGCCGCGCCAGAATACGGCCTGGATCTATTACAGCGACGCCAAGAGCGGAAAGCTCTGGCGGGTGCGCCCCGACGGCACGGCGCGGACACAGGTGACGCGCGATGCCGCCACGCGGGATTTCTCGCCCCATGTCTCGCCCGATGGCCGCTGGGTTGTCTATGCCGCCGCGCCCGCCAGCGTGCCGGCCGGGCGTGACGGCGACCTGGAGATCCGCCTCATTCCGGTCGGCGCCGACGGCGCGCCCGATGTCGCCCGAACCCTGCTGGCAGCCAAGCCCCATGGCGGCGCGGCGACGCTGGATTTCAATCCCTGGTCGCCCGACAGCCGCAGCTTTGCCTTCGTCAGCGTGGAGCCTGCCCGCTAGGCCCTGCCCCGCCCCCGGATCGGCGCGTCATCCCGGCATCACACAGGGATGGAACTATTTGTTCCGTCCCGTGTTGTTTACCGTACAAGGACATTGCTCCGACCCGTGGGAGGATTTCATGTTGCGCAAGACCATTCTTTCCGCCGCGACCCTGATTGCGTTGGGCCTTGGCACCAGCAGCGCTTTCGCCGATGAATGCAGCGGCCGCGATCATACCGGCGGCACCATCCTGGGCGCCATCGCCGGCGGTGTGCTGGGCGGCGCGGTCGGTCACGGCAATGGCGGCGCCGTCATCGGCGGCGCGCTCTTGGGCGGCC
>CAZYGO010000008.1:0-3428 GCA_964647455.1 uncultured Rhizobium sp. | reverse complement strand
TGTTGACCACCAGGGTGGCCAGGGCCTCGCCTTCGACTTCCTCGGCGATGATCAGGAGCGGACGGCCCGACTGCACCACCGATTCCAGGATCGGCAGCATGGGCTGCAGGGAGGTCAGCTTCTTCTCATGGATCAGGATGTAGGGCTCTTCCAGCACCGCCACCATCTTCTCGGCGTTGGTGATGAAATAGGGGTTGAGGTAGCCGCGGTCGAACTGCATGCCCTCGACGACATCGAGCTCGGTCTCGACGGTCTTGGCTTCCTCGACGGTGATGACGCCCTCATTGCCGACCTTGGCCATGGCCTGGGCGATCATGTCGCCCACTTCCTTGTCGCCATTGGCGGAGATGGTGCCGACCTGGCCGATCTCCTCGTTCGACTTGACCTTCTTGGAGCGCTTCTTGAGGTCGGCCACGACGGCGTCCACCGCCAGGTCGATGCCGCGCTTCAGGTCCATCGGGTTCATGCCGGCCGCGACCGACTTGGCGCCCTCGCGGACGATGGCGCGGGCCAGCACGGTGGCGGTGGTGGTGCCGTCGCCGGCGACGTCATTGGTCTTGGAGGCGACTTCGCGCACCATCTGGGCGCCCATATTCTCGAACTTGTCGGCCAGTTCGATTTCCTTGGCGACGGTGACGCCGTCCTTGGTGGTGCGGGGTGCGCCGAACGACTTGTCGATCACCACGTTGCGGCCCTTGGGGCCCAGGGTCACCTGCACGGCGTCGGCAAGAATGTCGATGCCGCGGAGCATCCGCTCGCGGGCATCGGCGCCGAATTTCACGTCTTTGGCTGCCATTGTTCTGTTCTCCTAAATCTTTTCGATTACTTCTTCGACGCCTTGCGGCCTTCGATCACGCCCATGATGTCGCTCTCCTTCATGATCAGGAGCTCCTCGCCATCGAGCTTGACCTCGGTGCCGCTCCACTTGCCGAACAGCACGAAGTCGCCGGCCTTGACGGTGGTGGGGACGAGCTTGCCGTTGTTGTCGGGGGCGCCGGGGCCGACGCTGATCACCTCGCCCTCCTGGGGCTTCTCGGCGACGGTGTCGGGGATGATGATGCCGCCGGCGGTCTTCTGGTCCTCTTTGACGCGGCGGACGACCACGCGGTCGCCGAGGGGACGGAATTTCATGTGCCTCTCCTAAGGTCTTGAAATCGTTGAAATTGTCGTGCGTTGCAGCACTCAGCTCTGGTGAGTGCCAGCGCCGCGCCCGGTATTTAGGGCGGCTTTCCGGGCCGATCAAGGGTGGCGGAGGCGAATTTCCCGGCCGCAATTGGGGTGTTTTGCGGGCGGCGGGATACCCTTGGGCCCCGGCGGCGTTCTCAGGGACGGAGAGGTTAGCAGCCCATTCATGCTGGGTTCAGCCGGCCCGCACGACCATCGCGTCAACGGGCCGGGAAAGACCCAGAGGAGGTCATCGAGATGAAGAAGAGCATCGCCAAATTCGCGTTCGCCGCCGCCCTGGTGACGGGCGCGGCCATCGTCACCGCCGCGCCGGCCTCGGCGCAGTCCTTCGGTCTCAGCTTCGGCGGGCCGGGATACAGCTTCAGCTACAACAGCGGCTATCCCTATTACGGCTATTACGGGCGGCCCTATTACTATCCCGCCTATCCGTACTATTACGGACCGCGCTACTATTATTCGACGCCGCGCTACTATGGCCGGCCCTACTATCGCGACGATCGCCGCTATCGCCGCCGCTGAAAGCTGACGCAAGGAAAGGCAGAAGGCCCCCGCGCGGGGCCTTTTGTTTTCCCGCAAGGACGGCGCGGTCGCATTTGCGCCATCTTGCGTTCAGACTGCATTCAGCGGCCCATCGTCATCGTCGTCACAAGGCGCGAATCCACCCCGCGCAGGGAGAGACAAAATGAACAGACTCTGGAAGGCGGCGCTGACGGCATTCTCGCTCACCACGGCCGTGGGCCTTGCGGGCTGCGTGCCCTATGACGGCGACTATTATGCCGGCGGCTATGGCTACGACTATGGCGCGCCCGGCGGGGTCTATTTCGACTATGGCAGCGGCGGCTATTGCGATGCCTGGGGCTGCCCCGATGGCTATTGGGACATGCCGCTCTATTACGGCTCGGTCTATTATGGCGGCAGCTGGTTCAACGGCCCGCTCTACTACCGCGACTGGAACGGCAGCCGGCAATACTGGGTCCATGGCGGCTGGCACAATGACGACTGGCGCGGGCAGCGCCCCTCCTGGTGGCGCGAAGGCCGCACCGGCCCGGCGCTGGGCCGCGACTATTATCGCAGCGACCGCTTCCGCAACGAGGGGCGCGGCGATCGCGGTGGATACGCGGGGCGCGGCAGCCAGCCGGGCTCCAACCGCGACACCAATCGCGGCCCGCGCAATGACGGCCGTCCCGGCTCGCGCGACAACGCCGCGCCGCAGCAGCCGCAAGCGGCGCCGCCCGCGCCGCCTGCCGCCGGCGGCCGCGCCTCGGTGGGCCAGGGCGCGCCGCGTTCCGATGCGGGCCCGCGCGACTATCGCAACCGCGCCGATGTCGGCAACCGCGGCAACTTCCAGCCCCGCGATGTGCAGCCCCGCAATGACGGCGGCGGCAACCGCAACTTCGGCGGCGGCGAGCGCGGCAGCCGGGGCGATGGCGGCAGCCGTGGTCCGGGCGGCGGCAATGACGGCGGCAACCGCAATTTTGGCGGCGACCGCGGCAGCCGCGGCGATCGTTCCCGCTAGGATTTCGCGCAGATTTTTCGGTCACGGCGCGCCTTCACGGGCGCGCCGTGATTGGTTCCCCGCCGGCGCAAAAATATACCTCTCCCGCTGTCCGATTTTCGCCCCATTTGCACGGCGCAATCAGGACGGCTGCGGTTGCGTTCCCGAGGAGATGAGAATGCGTCGTGCGCTTGTCCTGCTGCCGCTGGCGGCGATCCTGGCCGCCTGCAATGGCGGCTATCCTTCCTATCCCGGCGAAGAGCGGCAGGCCCGTGCCGAACCCGCGCGCGAGCCCTACTACAGCGTCCAGCGCATGGGCCGCGAGACCGACTACATCATGACCGAACGCCTGCTCTTCCCCACCGATTCCGCGCATATCAGCGACAATGCCTATGAAATGGTGGCCGATGTGGCCGCCGATGCCCGCAGCCGCCCGGAGGTGAAGGTGATCGTGGACGGCTATGCCGACACCACCGGCACGCCGGACCACAACCAGCAGCTTTCGCAAGCGCGCGCCGCCGCGGTGGCCGATGTGCTCAAGCGCCATGGCATCGAAAGCGCCCGCATCACCACCCGCGGCTTCGGCGAGACGCGGCTGGCGGTGCCGACCGGCGACCAGGTGAAGGAAGCGCAGAACCGCCGCGTCGTCATTCGCCTGGTTGATCAGGGTTGAACGATCGCGAATTCCAGAGGCCAGCCTCCCCCGCATGCGCGTAGCGCATGGGCGGGGGAGGTGGTCGTAGCTGGC
>CAZYGO010000007.1:0-4505 GCA_964647455.1 uncultured Rhizobium sp. | reverse complement strand
CGCGTCCACCAGCAGCGCCGCCAGCAGCGCGGTCAGCAGAATGGCCAGGCCGGAAACAATCCAGACCATGCGCCAGCCGGCGGCACCGGCGATCCAGAGATAAAGCAGCGGCCCGGCAACGGCGCCGCCCTGCCCCAGGGTGAAATAAAGCCCGAAGATGAAACCCGGCCGCTCGAAATTGCGCGTCAGCAGATAGGTGGCCGGCACCGTCGCCAGCAAGGTGAAGCCCAGCCCGGCCAGCGAGCATCCCGCGAAATACAGCATCACGCCGTGAGCGGAGGCCAGGCAGACAAAGGCCGCGGCCATCACCAACCCGCCCAGCATCAGCGTCAGGCGCACGCCGATGCGCCGGATCAGCAGGGCGGGAATGGTGGCGGTGACGCCGCAGAAAATGCCCAGCAGGGAAAAGCCGGCGCCAAATTCGCTGCCGCTCCAGTGCAGCTCGCTCACCATGGCGTGCTGCGCCGGACCCAGGGCGTTGAAGGTGGTCGCCGTGACCAGGAAGAAAAGCGCGCTGACCAGCAGCAGCGTCGTCCAGGCGCGCGGAGCCATCAGCCTGCCAGCCCGCGCTTCACCTCGTCGGGAAGCTCGCCCAGCACCCGTGCCATCATCGCCCGCGCCCCTTCGGCGTCGCGCGCGGCGATGACCGCGGCCAGGGCGCGATGCTCCGTCAGCGCCGCCATGCTTTCGGCGCGGCTGGGCGGCTTCACCAGGGTCAGCCAGTAGCGCGCCGTCTGGTGGTGCAGCGTCACCACCATCTTGGCCAGGGTGCGGTTGCCGCTGGCGGTGGCGACGGCGACATGGAAGGCCTCGTCCATTTCCGCCAGCGCCCGCGCGTCATCGGCCTCGATCGCGGCTTCGCCTCCGGCCATGGCCGCGCCGATGGCGGCGATGTCGGTGGCGCTGCCTTGCGCGGCGGCCAGCCCGGCGCAGTGGATTTCCACCAGGCGGCGGGCCTCGAAGGCGTCCCTTGCTCCGGCCAGGTCGAGCGGCGCCACGGTGGTGCCGACACGGGCCTTGCGCACCACCAGCCCTTCCAGCGCCAGCCGCGCCAGGGCGTCGCGGATGCCGGCCAGGCCGCCGTCATAGCGGCGGGCCAGGTCGTTCTCGTCCAGCTGCTCGCCCGGCTTGAGCGCCCCGATGATGATGTCAACCAGGATGCGGCCATAGAGCCGCGACTTGAGCAGCGAAGGTGCCCATTCGTCCAGGCGCGCGGGGCGGGAAGGCGAGGTCATGGGCCAAGCATGGGGGTGCGCCGGAGGGGTGGCAAGTCCCAAAGGGCAGCGCGGGGCGCCATAATCGGGGCAAAAAAGCCGCCTAGTCGTGCCAGCGGTTCTTCTGTTCGGTCTTTCCGAAGGCCGAATCCGGCCCCCAGCTTCCGGCGTCATAGGCCGCCGGCTCCATCCGTGCCTCCTTCCAGCCGGCCCGGACGGTGTCGATGAAGGCCCATTGCGCCTCGACCTCGTCGCGGCGGACGAACAAGGTCGGATCGCCTTCCAGGAAATCCAGCAGCAGCCGCTCATAGGCGATGCGGCGGCGATGGTTGCCGAAGGCGGTGGCAAGCGACAGGTCGAGATTGACGCTTTCCAGCTGGATGCCTTCGCGGTCCAGCCCCGGCACCTTGCCCATCACCGAAAGGCGGACATCCTCTTCCGGCTGCAGCCGCAGCGACAGGCGGTTGGCCTCCAGCTTGCCGCCCCGGCCCTCGAACATGGAATGGGGCACCGGCTTGAACTGGATCGCCACCTCGGTGCGCCGCGCCGGCAGCCGCTTGCCGGTCCGCAGATAGAAGGGCACGCCCTGCCAGCGCCAATTGTCGACATTCGCCTTCAGCGCCACGAAGGTTTCGGTGTCCGAGGGCTTGCCCAGATCCTCGGTGTAGCCGGCAACGCGGGCATTGCCGATGGCGCCCGGCCCATACTGGCCCAGCACGCTGTGGCTCTTGGCCGTTTCCGCCGTGAAGGGCCGCAGCGCCCGCAGCACCTTCACCTTCTCGTCGCGCACGGCGCCGGCGCCGTAATGGCTGGGCGGCTCCATCGCCACCAGGGCGAGAAGCTGCAGCATGTGGTTATGCACCATGTCGCGCAACGTGCCGGTGGAATCGAAATAGCCGGAGCGGCCCTCCAGCCCCACCCGCTCGGCCACCGTGATCTGGACATGGTCGACATACTGGCTGCGCCATAGCGGCTCGAACAGCATGTTGCCGAAGCGCAGGACCAGGAGATTCTGCACCGTCTCCTTGCCGAGATAATGGTCGATGCGGAAGGTGCGGTCTTCCGGGAACAGGCTGGCGATGCAGTCATTGATCACCTTGCTGGAGGCGAGATCCTCGCCCAGCGGCTTTTCCAGCGCGACGCGGACATTGCCGTCGGCCAGGCCCGCCTGCTTGAGCGCGGCCACCGCCTTCACGAACAGGGTCGGCGCGATGGACAGGAAGACGCCGATATTGCCCTTTACGGCGTCGCCCAGCGTGTCGCGCACGGGCCCGAAACAGCCGGGATCGTCGAGATCGGCGCGATGATAGTGCAGCGCCTCCAGGAACGCGGCCAGCCGGCCGGCATTCTGGCGGTCGCGCGGCAGGTATCTGGTGACGGCCTCGCCCGCGAATTTGCGGAACTCCTCGCCGCTCATGGCGCTGCGGGCCACGCCCACCAGACGGAAGCCCTGCGGCAGCAGGTTCTCGGCATGCAGCGCGAACAGCGACGGCAGCAGCATGCGCTGCGACAGGTCACCGGTGGCGCCGAGCAGGATCAGGGTGGCGGCGTGGGCCGTCGAATCCGGATGGGTCATGGCCTATCCAAACGGTTCGGCCGCTCTCTAGCAACCTGGAAACTGCAAAAACAGACAAAGGCCCTCCTCCCCCTCTTGCGCGTAGCGCACCAGAGGGGGAGGTGTCCGCCGGCAGGTCGCCCCTTTTCTTTGCGCGCTTTGCGCGCAGGGGCGACCGCGAGGCGGACGGAGGGGGTGAGAAATTATTTAGGCGCTTCGACCTGGTTGATCAGGTAATCCGAGACCGCCCCGGCATCGAAGGCCAGCGGGCTGACATCGTCCACCATGCCCTTGTGCATCACGATGTCGGCGCTGAGCTGGTAGTCGGCGCCCTTGAGGTCGGGAAAAGGCTGGCCGGAAAAAGGCGACCAGCTGTTCCACGCCTTGGCGCCGGGCATCCGCCAGCGCCATTGCGGCCGGAAATACGCCATCCGGAAGGAAAAGCGCGGGCCGGCGGGATCGCCCTTGGGAACCGGCACGGTATCGGATTTGGCGCGATGCTCGACGAAGGAGAACCAGCGGAAGCGGTTGTCCAGCGTCGCCTCGGCGGCGCGGAAGGCGAGGTAATTCTCCAGCGCCGCGCGGCTGGTGAAGCTGTGGCCGGTGACGGCCAGGTGCAGGCCCGCGCCGCTCCGCTTCATGGTGAAGACGCCCGGCGCCGGCGCGGCGGGCCCGACCTCGGGCCTGGCGGCCGGCTGCGCCGCGGCGGCGGCTCCCAGGGCCAAGAGGAAAGCGATGACCAGCGCGCGCCGCATCAGGCCAGCAATTCGGCGATCGGCTTGCGGGTGGCGTTGGATTCCACGCCCCAGCTGTCCACCGCCATGCCCATCGCCTGCTGCAGCGTCAGGCCGACCCGGCTGGTGGTCTCGCTGTTGCCGGCGATGTGCTGGCCGGTCTTCAGCTTGCCGCCCGCCGCGCCGGCGGTGAACATCGGGATGCCGTCGATGGCGTGCAGCTTGGCATTGGAGGTGTCGGTATAGGCGAACACCAGCGAATGATCGAGCACCGTGCCGGCGCCCTCGCCGATGCCATCCAGCGCCGCCACCAGCTCGGCGAAGCATTCCATCGAATAGGTGCTGAAGCGCGAGGTCACCGGCTGGTAGCCCAGGCTTGCGTCCACCGGCTCCTCATGGGTGGCCTGGTGGAAGACATGGCTGTCGCCCGGCAGGAACATGGTGTTGGCCGGCTCGGTCAGCGCCATGTTGAAGATGCGCGTCTGGTTGGTGGCCAGGCCGATCGCCAGCAGCTTGGAAAAGACCGGCACGGTCTTGAGCAGCACCGGCACCGACTTGTTCACCGTCATCTCGGGCGGCGCGCCGGGCACCGCGACCTCGGCGACGATCTCGGGCTTTTGCAGCTCCACCGCCATGGTGTTTTCCAGCGCGCGCACCGAGGTGAAATACTGGTCCAGCCGCGCCTTGTCCGCCGTCCCGGCGCTGGCCATCAGGCGCTGGCGGTCCTCCGCCACCACCGACAGCACGCTCTGCTGCAGCAGGATATTGGGATCGGGCTTGAAATCGCTCTTGCCGTCCTGGAAGCCGGCGCCGAACAGGCGGGTGTAAAGGCCGGCGGGCGAGGTCTCCGGCGGATTGACGCTGGCGCCGCCGCTGCTGCTGGAATAGCTCTCGCGCTTGTTGCCGGAACAGGCGATCTCGATGGAGCGGAAGCGCGAGCCCGCGGCCGTGTGGGCGGCGATGATCTGGTCAAGCGTGGGGGCGTCGAACTGGCCGTCGCCG
>CAZYGO010000006.1:0-3126 GCA_964647455.1 uncultured Rhizobium sp. | reverse complement strand
TATTGGGCGCTGAACGCCTGCAGGCCCGTCATTGCGCGGCCCAGGATCAGCGCGTGCACGTCGTGCGTGCCCTCGTAGGTGTTGACGGCTTCCAGGTTCATCACATGGCGGATGACATGGAATTCGTCGGAAATGCCGTTGCCGCCATGCATGTCGCGGGCGATGCGGGCGATGTCGAGCGCCTTGCCGCAGCTGTTGCGCTTGATCAGCGAGATCATTTCCGGCTCGGCCTTGTGCTCGTCCTTCAGCCGGCCGACCCGCAGGCAGGCCTGCAGGCCCAGCGAGATCTCGGTCTGCATGTCGGCCAGCTTCTTCTGGATCAGCTGGTTGGCCGCCAGCGGCCGGCCGAACTGCTTGCGGTCGAGCGTGTATTGCCGCGCCGCATGCCAGCAGAACTCCGCCGCGCCCAGCGCACCCCAGGCGATGCCGTAGCGGGCGTTGTTGAGGCAGGAGAAGGGCCCGCGCAGGCCCGACACGCCGGGCATCAGGTTCTCGTCGGGCACGAACACGTCGGCCATGGCGATCTCGCCGGTGATCGAGGCGCGCAAGGAGAACTTGCCCTCGATCTTGGGCGTGCTCAGCCCTTTCATGCCGCGCTCCAGGATGAAGCCGCGAATGGCGTTGTCCTCGGTCTTGGCCCACACCACCAGCACGTCGGCGATCGGTGCGTTGGTGATCCACATCTTGGCGCCGTTCAGCTTGTAGCCGCCGGCCACTTTGGTGGCGCGGGTCTTCATCCCGCCCGGATCGGAGCCGTGATCGGGCTCGGTGAGGCCGAAGCAGCCGACCCATTCGCCGCTCGCCAGCTTGGGCAGATATTTCTGGCGTTGCTCTTCGGTGCCGAAATCGTAGATCGGATACATCACCAGGGACGACTGCACGCTCATGGCCGAGCGATAGCCGCTGTCGACGCGCTCGACTTCGCGCGCGATCAGCCCGTACGAGACGTAGTTGACCTCGGCGCAGCCGTACTGCGCGGGCAGGGTCGAGCCCAGCAGGCCGAGCGCGCCCATCTCGTTCATGATCTCGCGGTCGAATTTTTCGTGCCGATTGGCCTGCAGGACGCGGCTCATCAGCTTCTCCTGGCAGTAGTCGCGGGCGGCATCGCGGATGGCGCGCTCGTCCTCCGTCAACTGGTCTTCCAGCAGGAACACGTCGTCCCAGGCGAAGCCGCTGGCATGCGCCGGCGCCTTGGGCGTCGCAAGCGCGGGTTTGGCTGAGGTCATAATCTGTCTCCTTTGGCGGGCTGCATCGCGGCGACGGGGCTGGCAAGCACAAGCGGCTGGTGTGATTTGCCTTGCCCCGGCCGGGACGGTTTGATTTTATGGCCCAAAATCGCCGTCGACCACAATATCGGCGATACACGGCGTCACGGCCGGGCAGGGAAGCCGACAACGCGCGCGGACAACCGCGAGGGGAGCGTATGGAGTACTTTCTCCAGCAGTTGCTCAACGGCATCACGCTGGGAGCCATCTACGGCCTGATCGCCATCGGCTACACGATGGTGTACGGCATCATCGGCATGATCAACTTCGCCCACGGCGAAGTCTATATGATCGGCGCCTTCATCGCCGTCATCAGCTTCGCCCTGCTGGGCTCGCTCGGTATCACTTGGGTGCCACTGGCGCTGATCATCGTGCTGATCGTGTCCATGGTGCTGACCGGGCTGTATGGCTGGACCATCGAGCGGGTGGCCTATCGTCCCCTGCGCGGATCGTTCCGCCTGGCGCCGCTGATCTCGGCGATCGGCATGTCGATCTTCCTGCAGAACTACGTGCAGATCGCCCAGGGCGCCAAGATCAAACCGCTGCCGCCAATGATCCAGGGCGGCGTCGACCTGATCAAGGGCGAGACCTTCAATGTCACGCTGTCCTATCTGCAGATCATCATCTTCGTGCTCACCATCGTGCTGATGGTCGGTTTCTCGTGGCTGATCGCCCGGACGCCGCTGGGTCGCGCCCAGCGCGCCTGCGAGCAGGACCGCATCATGGCCATGCTGGTGGGGGTCAACGCCGACCGCACCATCTCGATGACTTTCGTCATGGGCGCCGTGCTGGCGGCGGTGGCGGGCGTGCTGGTCACGCTCTACTACGGCGTGGTCGATTTCTATATCGGCTTCCTGGCCGGGTTGAAGGCCTTCACCGCGGCGGTGCTGGGCGGCATCGGCAGTCTGCCGGGCGCGATGCTGGGCGGCCTGCTGATCGGCCTGATCGAGGCGTTCTGGTCGGCCTATTTCAGCATCGAGTACAAGGACGTCGCGGTATTCGCCATCCTCGTCATCGTGCTGATCTTCCGGCCCACCGGCCTGCTGGGCGCGCCCGAAGTCGAGAAGGTCTGAGCATGGATCTGCAGCATCGACTGAAGGACGCCGCGATCGCCGCTTTCGTGGCCGCGGCGCTGGCCCTGCCTCTGCTCGGCTTCGAGACCATCGATACCGGCGGTCCGCTTGGCATCCGCTCGCGCCTGCAGTGGGTGGCCTATGCCGCCGTGATCGTGTTCGTCGGCCGGCTGCTGTGGATGGGCGTGCGCGATTGGCGTCTGGCCAACAACACGCGGGCCGGCGCCGCCGAGTCCCGCGCCCATCGCAACGAGGTGATGTCGGCGATCGGCCGGCGCGCCGACAAATGGCTGATGCCCGGGCTGATCGTGCTGGGAGTCATCCTGCCGTTCATGCCGTTCTCCGACCGCATCGTGCTCGATCTGGCCACCCTGGTGCTGATCTACGTGATGCTGGGCTGGGGACTGAACATCGTGGTCGGCCTGGCGGGCCTGCTCGACCTGGGTTACGTGGCCTTCTACGCCGTCGGCGCCTACACCTATGCGCTGCTGTCGACGCAGTACGGCTTCACCTTCTGGTCGGCGCTGCCGCTGGCCGGCATGCTGGCGGCGACGCTGGGCATCCTGCTGGGCTTTCCGGTGCTGCGCCTGCGCGGCGACTATCTCGCCATCGTCACGCTCGGCTTCGGCGAGATGGTCCGGATCGTGCTCATCAATTGGAATAGCCTCACCAACGGCTCCAACGGCATCTCCCGGATTCCGACGCCGAGCCTCTTCGGCATGCAGTTCACCGGTCCGGCGCGGCTGACGTTTCTCTATTTCATCATCCTCGCGCTGGCGGTCGTCACC
>CAZYGO010000005.1:0-2996 GCA_964647455.1 uncultured Rhizobium sp. | reverse complement strand
GTTGGCCCGGGCCCGCTCGGCAGCGGCAAGGCTGATATTGTTGCGCACCAGCGTGACCGCGGCCAGCAGCAGAATGCCCAGCGTGACGATGGCGGCGAGCACCGCAGAGAACACCATGCGGGATTCGGACTGGCGGCGGGTGCTGTCGCGCGCCTGCAGCAGCCGCCGCTCCTCCTCCAGGCCGCCATTGATCTCGTTGCGGATGGCGGCCATCTGCTGTCGGCCGCGCTTCAGCCCTTCGACCGCCTGAGGCGCGCGCACGGCCGGCTCGGTGCTGTTGGCGACTCCCGCCTCGAGGCCGCGTACCCGCGCGTTCAGCATTTCCATCAACCGTCCGGCCCGGCGCTGCTGCTCCGGGTTGTCGGCGGTGAGGTCGCGAAAGGCCCGGAGGTCGGCCGGGATGCGATCGAGGTAAACCTGGTAGTTGTCGCGGAAGACCGGATCGCGGCTGAGCAGATAGCCGCGCATGCCGGTCTCTGCGGTCTGGATATCGTCCTGCAGCCGCTGCTGGGCCGCGATTACCTGGTAGGTGTGGGTGACATCGGCCTGCGCCTCCCGTTCGCCTGCGGCGAAGCGAACGGTCAGGAATGCCACCCCCGCCAAGACCAGAAACAGCGGCACTGCCGCAAGCAGCACCAGACGATTGGCGGACAAAACCCCTCCCGGCACACGATCCCCTTCTGGGGCAAACGGCAGGTTCCTAAAAAGGTTCCCGGAATGACGGGGTTTATTGGGAGGTGAGACGGCCGGCAAGCGGGGCGGCCCGTCCGGACCGCCCCGGCATCTTTAATTCAGCGACTGACCGCTCAAAATGCGGGCGTTGCGTTCCGCATTCTCGGTGGCGCCGGTCGGCCGCCCCGACAGGTCGGTCATGGGGCGGTTTTCGGCGGTGTTCATGTCGCGGGCGTCGATCCGCGAGCAGTCGGCAGAATTGTGCGCCTCGCCGGGGACATTGACGCAGCCGTCGCGCGCCGGCGTGCCGGAGGCAAAGTGGCTGGCATTGGGTTGCGGCGCCTGGCGGCTCGGGTCGACGCCGAAATACGCCCTGCTTTCGTTGCGGGAGGCGTTGTTGCTTGCCTGGGCCATGGCAGCGGCGGGGATCAGGGCCACTGCCGCCGCAAGGCCGAGCATCTTCAAGGTCATGGCATGGCTCTCCTGGGTTGCCAGAAGACAACGGCAGGTGCCGCTTTTTGTTGCCGCGGTTCCGGCGTCGAAACCGGGACCGGAACCCTTAGCCGGCGCGCAGCTGGTCGCTGTAGATCAACTGGGTGGCGGGCACGCCGCGATAGATTTCGATCACGCCGTACATCACCACGACATTGCCATCCATCCCGGAAAGCTGGGGAAAGGCATATTCATTCAGCCGGGGAATGAAGCCGATAAAGGCGATGCGGCCCTTGTCGTCCCGCAGGATGATGTCCTTGCCCATATGGACAGTGTCTTCCTCGACATGGATGCGGCCGCGCACCGCCACCAGATTGCCCTGGGACTGGGCGGCGCGTTTGGGCGTCACGATGGCGACACGGCGGGCGGCAGCGGGAACGGGGGCGGCAAGAACGGCCAGTGCCAGGGCGGCGAGGACAGGCTTGCGCATGGCGATCCTCCATGGAACGGGCCATCCTACACCCCGGCTGCGGCCCCGGCAAAGCGCCGCCGGTCTTGCCTTGGGGGCGCGGCTACGCAATCGTAAGCCGTGCTGAACGGGCTGCTGTCGAACTTCTGGAACCGCTGGATGGTGCCTCTGGGCCACTGGCTGCGGGGCCGGCCGCGCCTTGAAATCGAGCTTTTCTGCCTTGCCGCGATCCTGGTGATCGGCGCCCTCGACTATGAGGCGGGGCTGGCGATTTCGCTTTCCCCGCTCTACGCCGCGCCCATCTCGCTGGCGGCCTGGTTCGTGGGCCCGGAAAGCGCCTTCGTCATCGCCCTGTTCAGCATCGTCTACTGGATCGCCGGCGAGATCATGGCGGGCATGGTCTACTGGACCTGGTGGGTGCCGGTGATCAACTGCACGATGCGCGCCCTGTTCTATGCCTTCTATGTCGTCGCCCTTGCCCGCCTGTCGCGGCTTCAGGTTGCGCTTGAGGCGCTGTCGGAAAGGAGGGCGATGCTGCTGTCGCAGGAAACCGCCGAGCGCGAGCGGCTGGAGCGCGAGATGCTGGGTGTCTCGGAACGCGAGCAGCGCCGCATCGGCCAGGACCTGCATGACGGGCTCTGCCAGCACCTCACCGGCACGGCGCTGGTCAGCCAGGTGATGACCGAAAGGCTGCGCCAGGACGGCCATGCCGAAACCGAACGCGCCCAGCGCCTGGTGGATCTGGTGGAGGAGGCGATCGTGCTGGCGCGCGGCATGGCCAAGGGCCTGTATCCGGTGGAGATGCGGGCCGACGGGCTGATGCAGTCGCTGGAGGAATTCGCCGTCAACACCTCGGAGTTGTTCGGCATCGATTGCCGCTTTGTCTGCCATTCCCCGGTGCTGGTGCCGGATTCGCCCACCGCCATCCATCTTTACCGTATCGCCCAGGAGGGGGTGAGCAACGCCATCAAGCATGGCAAGGCCACGGAAGTGACGATCCTGCTGGAAGAGGCGGAAAGCGAATTGCGCCTGGCGATCTCGGACATTGTCGGCGTCATCGCGCTTGGCGCTCGCGGCACCGGCCTGGGCCTTCGCATCATGGCCGACCGCGCCAAGATGGTGGGCGGCAGCTTCAAGGTTGGCCCGGCGCGGCCGCGCGGCACCGAACTGGTCTGCCTGGTGCCGCAGGGGGCCGCCCATGCCTGAGGCGCAGCCGGAGATGGCCCGCAAGACCGGCGTCTTCGTCATCGACGATCATCCGCTGGTGCGCGATTCCCTGGCCATGCTGATCAACCAGCAGGAGGACATGCGGGTCTGCGGCGAGGCCGAGGATGCCGCCGCGGCCATGCGCGCCCTGCCCCAGGCGGCGCCCGACGTCGCCATCGTGGACCTGTCGCTCAAGGAAGGCTCGGGCCTGGACCTC
>CAZYGO010000004.1:0-3220 GCA_964647455.1 uncultured Rhizobium sp. | reverse complement strand
CGCCGCCGCGTCCGGTGTTGATCGTCCCGCCAAGCGTCTCGAGGATTGCCGTGAAGCTCTCGCGCATGTAGCGCGCCTCGTTGAGCTCGTAGTCGCTCCACTTCCAGTGGAAGCGCAGCACCGGAATGCCCCATTTGTCCTTCGTGCCGTCCGGATCGATCTCGCAGTAGCAGTTCTCGTTCGGCACGCACGAGCCGCGCCCGCTCAGGCTGATGTTCGTGCCCATGCCGTACGCGTCGCGAATCGCCTGCTTCATCGGCAGGCCGTAGCCTTCGCTCTCGTTGTACGCGGCCGCGCCGAAGCCCATGGCCGGCACGGCAAACCCGCCGCCGCCCACTTCGATGTGGAAGCCGAGCGGGAAGTCGAGCTTGCTGTGATCGGTGTGCCACCAGGGCACGTAGATGTGCGCGCCGTAACCGGCCGACGAGAACGGCGGCGCGCCGCGCATGTACGGCACCGTCGCCGACAAGCCGAAGCCGACCGTGTCCGTCAGATACTTGCCGACGTTGCCACCCGAGTTGCCGATGCCTTGCGGATGACGCGTCGATTTCGAGTTGAGCAGCAGCCGCGCCGATTCAGGCGCCGCCGCGGACAGCACGACGGTGCGACACGGCACCTGCCGCTCCTGTCCAGTGTTCTTGTCGATGTACGAGACGGCCGTCACCTTGCCTGAGGCATCGGTGATCAGCTCCCGCGCCATCGCGTTGGCGAGCACCGTCACGCGGCCCGTCTGCATCGCCGGAAAGATCTGCACGTAGCTCGACGCGTAGTTCGATGCGCCGTGGCAGCCGCGGCCGCATTGTCCGCAGTACACGCACGCGGCGCGGCCGTTCATCGCTTTCGTGATGACGGCCTGACGCGCGGCGGACGCTTTGATCCCGAGCTTCTCGCACGCGCGATAGACGAGGTGCTCGTGCGGCTTGAACGGCGCGGGCGTCTGGAAGATGCCGTCCGGCGCCGTCGACAGGCCCTCGCGCTTGCCGGTCACGCCAATCAGCCGCTCGGCCTTGTCGTAGTACGGCGCCAGGTCGGAGTAGCTGATCGGCCAGTCGAAGCCGACGCCTTTCATCGACCGATTCTTGAAGTCGTATTCCGAATAGCGCAATTGCACGCGCGAGTAATGATTCGTGCGGCCGCCGATGCAGCGCGATCGACCCCAGCGGAACTGGCTGCCCGGCGCGACCGTGTACGGCTCGTCGGTCAGGTTCGGCGCGAAGACGACGTTCGGCTGCTGAAAGGGCTGGCCCTGATTCGTCGTGTACCACTCGGCCGACGCACCGGCTCCGCGATGCCAGTAGTCGAGCGGGCTCGCGAGATTCTTGAAATCGTCCATCGTGACCATTGGGCCGGCTTCCATGAGCAGGACCCGCACGCCGAGATCGGCGAGCACCTTCGTGACCGTGCCGCCGCCGGCACCCGATCCGATGACGACGACGTCGTGAACGTCTTGACGCATGAGCATTCACCTCACCGACAGATCGCCGTGCCGGGTCGTGTGAGACAAAACGCGGACAGACGGCGGTGGACGCATCCTACACCCACCGCACGGATCGTACGAACGTTTTACTGTTGGATTGCGCACACATCGTTGGACGAAAAGCACATTTCAGGCTGCGGGCCGCGTCCGCAGTCTGCGGGCGACGCACGGAAGGCCGAACCGTTCGCCTTCGCGCAAGGCTTCGGCGAGCCACAGGAGTCACGGCGGCGGTGGCAGGTTCGGCCGTCCTGGTAGAATCCAGCCGCCTTCGCCATGAGCCACCAACGGTCCACACATCGAACGGCCAGTCTCGCCTTCGTCCTCGTCTGCGTCGTGGCGTCGCTCGCGGGTCAGACGCCGACACCGCCGCGCATCGAGTACGACCGCCTCGTCCCCGGTTTCCTGCACGAGTCGTTCGGCGAGGACGGCATGGCGACAGGAAATGGATTCGCGACGCCGAACCCGTGGGGCGCATACACGGCGTATCTGCTCGCGACCAACGCACAAGGCCAGCGGACCTGGCGGATCGAGAACTACCTGCCGAACGCCGGCGGCACGACGGCGCAGGGCTCGACGATGTACCTGTTCGAGGGAAACGAGCGCGCGCTGCTCGTGGATACCGCGCAGAACACACGGGACGTGCCCGGTCAGACCGATTTGAAGACCGTCGTGCGCCACCTGCTGAGCCATGAGAACGACGGACGCGTCCGCGCGCGCCCGCTCGACTTCGTCGTCGCCAACACGCACAGCCACGGCGATCACACGGGCAAGAACGGGCTGATGAGCGACCGGACGATCTACTTCCCGGATCTCGACTGGCCGCGCAACGCGCCCGCCAACTACGTGCCGATCAAGGAAGGCGGCGGCGCGTCGACGCACGGCGACGGGCACGCCGCCGGGCAGATCGATCTCGGCGGGCGGACGCTCGTCGCCATCGACATCCACGCGCACACGCCCGGCTCGACCGGCTATCTCGATCGCGACAATCGCCTGATCGCGACCGGCGACGCGATCGGATCCGCATACGTCTGGGCGCACTTCGGGCTGATGATGCAATACGCCGAGTCCGTGCACCATCTGCAGGACGTGCTGCGCCCGTTCGATCATGTCGACGTGCTGCCCGCGCACTTCTATCAGATCAAGCAGGGCGCGCGCGGCAAGCCGCCGATCAACGGCCGGCCGCTGGACAAGGGCTATGTGGACGATCAGGTGCGCGTCGCCGACGCGATTCTCGACGGGACGGTCGTCGGCGAGCCGTACCGCTCGGTCGGACCGCGCGCCGCCATCGCCACGATCGATTCGGCCGGCGTCGTCTACACGTTCGCGAACCTGTATCCGGGCGGCGTGCTCGCGAGCACCGGCGATCGAACGAAGTATCACGCGATCGTCATCCCCGGGCCGTCAGCGCCGACGGCGTCCACCGGACGCTACGCGGCCGTCGACCGCATCGCGAGCACGATCTATCTGATCCGCGACTACGCCAATCAGTCGATCTTCCTCGTCGTCGGCTCGACGAAGGCGCTGCTCGTGGGCACGGGCAGCGGCACGCCGGGGCTCGCGGCGTTCGTCACGCGCCTTGCCGGATCGCGTCCGATCGAGGTGATCGCGACGAGCGACGACGACGGGCAGATCGGCGGGCTCGCGCAGTTCGGCGACAAGACCATCTATCTGCCGAAGGGGCTGACGTCCTCGTCCGGTGTGCGCGCGAAGGCGGTGGCCGACGGCGACCGCATCGATCTCGGC
>CAZYGO010000003.1:0-6231 GCA_964647455.1 uncultured Rhizobium sp. | reverse complement strand
CAGTCGCTTTCCACGAAAGCCGCCAGGGCGATGCTGGACGACATCAGCATGCCGCCGACCAGGCAGGTCTTGCGCGCGCGTGTCGGACTCCAGCCCATTCGCAGCAGGCGGTCCGAGGTGAAGCCGCCGACCCAATTGCCGACCACGCCCATCAGGGCGGGCAGCGAACCCAGTGTGCCGAGCCCCGCCAGCGAGAAGCCGCGCGCCTGCAGCAGGTAGGAGGGAAACCAGGTGATGAAAAAATAGATCGCGAAGTTCAGGCAGAATAGGCCGAGCATCAGCCCCCAGACCGAGCGGTAGCGGAACAGGCTGAACCAGGTGATTTTCGCCGCGGCGGGAGTCGACGGCTCACGCTGCGCCAGAAGCCGCTCCACTTCTCCTGGCGCGACATCACGCCAGCGCTCTGGGTCGCGATAGATCAGCCACCAGGCAATGGCCCAGACGATGCCGATCAGGCCGGTGACGACGAAGGCGCCGCGCCATCCCAACAACCACATCAGCCAAGTCACCAGCGGCAGCGAAAGCGCCGAACCCGCGGTCGAGCCGCTGTTGAAGATGGAGCAGGCCATCGCCCGCTCGGCGCGGGGAAACCAGTTGGCCGCCGTCTTGGCGAAGGACGGATTGGAAAAAGCCTCGCCAGCACCCAGCATCAGGCGCACGCCGATGAATTGCGTCACGCTGCGGGCCAGGGCGGTGGCGGCGGTGAAGAGCGACCACCATCCCACCGCGAAAGCCAGGGCAAGGCGTACGCCGATCCGGTCGATGATCCAGCCGGCGGGCAATTGCGTGAAAGCATAGGTCCAGAAAAAGGCGCTGAGCACCAGGCCCATGGCGGCGGCATCAATACCGAACTCGGCGCGAATGGCGGGGGTGGCGACGGCCATGTTGGTGCGGTCGATATAAGCGATGGCGTTGGCCATGAAGCACAGCCAGATCATCAGCCAGCGAATTTTCGGCATTTCCGCCCCGCCCTTGTTATTGGCCGTTTTCCTCCCAGGCGCGTTGCAGCACGCGTCTCCAGAAGCCGGCGTCCCCCTTCCAGTCTGGGGCCATGTCGCGGCCGGGGCAATGCAGAAAGACGGGCAAGCCGGGCAGTTGCACCGAAAGGGGGACATCGGGACCGGTCCCATCCAGCTCCGCGAAGTCATGGGCCAGGGCAGGCCGGGTCAGCACATGCAAGACCGAAGGCCCGAAACGGCGGTTCAGGGCTTGCCACAGGGCAACAGCCTCGGACCGCCGGATTGTGCCGTCAAAGAGATGGTGCGATTCCAGTGGCGCCAGATTGTTCTGCAGGTTGGAAGCGAAGAACAGGCGGTGGGCGACACCTTCCAGGCGGGCGAAGTTCTCGGCCAGGTGCGCCTGTTTCAGGCCGAAGAGCGTGTGTCCGAGCTGCCGCTCATGCCAGAACAGGCAACGGCGCCGCGGCCAGTAGAGCTTGGATGCGATGGCGCCGCTGCCGGGCGGGTCGGCCAGCTTTTCCAGCCGCAGTTCCTGTGCCCGCCCCGGCCAGAACTCGTCCTCCCCGATCATGCCCGCGATATCCGCCAGACCGGCGATACGCCAGTCGAAGGGCGTTCCCTTGCGCGCCAGTCTTTCGCCGCAGAGACCCTGTAACAATGTCCTGTGGGCTTCGATCTGCCAGGCGGGCTGGCAGGAAATCCCCACCGGCACAAAGGCTGTCCGCGCCCCGATCAGCATGCCGTCACCGGCTCAGCCGCGGGCCCATAGCCGCATAAGATTGTTGCGCACCACATCCAGCCTGACGCGATAGTCCCAGGCCATGCGCGGCCCCTCCACTTCCGCGATCCGGCCCAGTTCATAAAGCTGGGTCCGCAGGAATTCGTCCGGAACACGGCTTTCGATGAAGGTGATGGCGACCAGCCTCTGTCCGCGCCGCACCGGCGTGACTTCGTGCAACTGGGTGGAAGGATAGATCACCACGCTGCCCGGTTCGCCCTTGAAGACCACGGGCTGGGTGCCGAAATGCACCACCAGCTCGCCGCCGTCATAGCTGTCAATCGGATTGAGCCAGACCGTCGCGGCCAGGTCCGTGCGCAGCCGGTCGCGCCCCAGCTGCATGAAGGCGCCGTCGGAATGGGCGCCATAGGCCATGCCGACCTCGTAGCGGGCCAGCAGCGGCGGCACGATGCTGCGGGGAAAGGCGAAATCCTGGAACGCGTCCGAACGCAGGAAGGCGTCGGAAAGGATGCGGGTCGATTCCGCGTAAAGCGGGTCGGCCTCGCTGGCCTGGAGATTGTTCTTGGTCTGGTTGTGAGGATTGGACACCCGGCCGTCCACGAAATTGAGCCTGCCGGCCAATGCGCGCAGCCGCTCCACTTCCTGCGGGGTGAGGAAATCCTTCAGTTCAAGAAACATCGCAGAACCGCCTGGGCTGCAGCATGGATGGCAACAAATAGCGGTGCCGGGAACGGCGCCGATTGAGCCGGATCAATAACTTAGCCTGGCCCGCGGCGAAAGTCCCTCCCCTTCCGGCCCCCGGGACCTTGGGCGGGCCGCGGGCCCGCTAGCGCGCCGGCTCCGAAAGCTGGCGGGCGATCAGGTGGTCCAGCGAAAACGCGCCGGGCCCGCGCCACAGAATGAAGACCATGAAGCCCAGCCACTGAATATGGTCGGGCCAGCCCATCGGCTCGACGAAGAGCTGGATCACGCCCACCATGCCCAGCAGCCCAAGCACGCTGAGCCGGGCAAACAGGCCTGCCAGCACCAGGCTTGAAAGCCCAAGCTCCATGGCCGCGGCCATCTGGGCGGCGATTTCCGGCGGCAGGACCGGGACCTTGTACTCTTCCCGGAAGAGCAGCAGCGTCGCGTTCCAGTCTGCGATCTTCACCAGGCCGGAGCGGAAAAAGACGCTGAAGGTGGCGATCCGCGCCGGCAGAATGACGATGCTGTACGGAACGGCGTTCAACAGCGCGCCAGCGCGCTGGACCAGCGCCAGCGGCTTTTCGATCAGGCTCATGGCAAGAACTCCCTTGTCGTGGAAATCACGGTGCAGAATGAGGCGGTGAATATGTCTCTCTGGATCGCGGCCATGGCTCGGGCTTCGGATATACCGGCCATGGCCGCCTCCAGGGCGGCGCCGGCATCCGCGCCGGCCAGCAGCGCCATCAGGAAACGGCCCGGGGCGGCATCGACGCGGCGCACGGCAGCTTCCTGGCCCTTGCGCCAGACCAGGACAAAGCGCTCGGCGGGCGTGATGTCGATCGCGGCCATGGCGGCGTCATCGCCGAGCCCGGCGCGGATTTCATCCGCCGGATAGGTAAGCGGCAGGACGCCAAGGCTCTCCGGCACTGCGATGGCAATGCCCGGGTCTAGCGCGAAGCGGCGGCATTTGGCGCGCGCGCGCAGGGCTGTCTCGATCGCGCGATCCAGGAGCGCCACGTCGGCGAGATAGGGCAGGGCAGCCGCCGGCGCGAAATCCTGCAGGAAGTCGGCAAAGTTTTCACCATACGCCGCCAGCCAGGCGCGGGTGGGGAGATTTTCCTGCGCAAAGATCGAGGCGGCGCGGTCGAAGAACTTTTCTCCCACCAGCGCTTCGACGGTGGGATAGGTGAGGCGCAGCGCGTTCGTCAGCACGCCCATGATGGTGCCGCGATGCACCGCAAGCGCCTCGGCGGGTGGAATGCGGCCGGCGAACCATGCCACCGGCGCCGTGCCGGCCATGATGGTCCGGGCAAGGTCTTGCTGCAGGTCAGCCAGCGGCGGCATGGCGCGCCTCCGGAGCCGTGGCCAGGATTGCATCGGCGGCCTGCGCCTCGAGGGCCAGCCGGTCAAATGCGGGAAGATTGGTGTCCCATTCGATCAGGCTGGGGCGCGGCCCGATGCGGCGGATGGCATCGGCATAAAGGCTCCAGACCTCTTCACTGACGGGCGAGCCGTGATCGTCGATATGGACCTTGCCACCATCGTCCAGGTCGCGCACGGCATGGCCGGCCAGGTGGATCTCGCCGATGGACGCGGCGGGCAGGTCGTCCAGCATCCGGTGCAGGCGGTCGGCAGGCCGTTCGCCGAGATTGGCCGCCGAGACAGCCACGTTGTTGATGTCGAGCAGGATGCCGCAGCCGCTGCGCCGCGCCAGGGCGGCCAGGAATTCGCCCTCGCGCATTTCGTTATGGGCGAAGGAAAAATAGACGGAAGGATTTTCGATCAGGATCGCGCGGCCAAGCGCTGTTTGCACCCGGTCGATGTTGCGGGCAAAAACCTCCAGCGCCTCGCCGGTATAGGGCAGGGGCAAGAGATCGGGCAGATGGACGCCGGCGGCCGCGCTCCAGGACAGATGGTCGGAGATCAGGCCGGGCGCGATGCGCCTGGCAAGAGCGGCAATGGCCTGCAGGTGATCCGCGTCGATACCGTCGGCCGAGCCCAGCGAAAGCCCGGTGGCGTGCAGCGATACCGGAAAGTCGCGCCGTATCTGGTCCAGAATCTCCGGGATGACGCCATCGCCGAGATAATTCTCGGGGTGCACTTCAAACCAGGCCGATCTGGCATCTCCCGCCAGAACCGCATGGTGATGGGGGAAGCGCAGCCCGATCCCCGCGGCTGCGGGGATCGGGTCTGCGGACGCCGCAAACGGGGGGAGGCTGCGGCGCATGGCGGTTACTTGCCGGCCATCGTGCTGCCGCCGGCCAGCTTCGAGCAGGCGCCGGCGGGCAGTTCGACGAACGACGCCTTGTCGTTGTTCCGGGTGGCCTGGCCCGCACAGGAATGGGCGCCGGCCGCGCAATCATTCTTGCCCGCGGCGGCGACGCCGTAGCACTTTTCGTAGCCGGCCGGCATCGGGCCGGCGGGCGCGGCGCCGGCCTGGGCGGCGAGGGCGAGCGAACCGAGCAGGGTGGCGGCAAAGAGGGACTTGCTATTCATGGTGGAGCTCCTGAAATGGGCGGAGCGACCATCGCTCCGTTGCACCCCATTCGCGGGACCCGCGAAGCGGTTACATGCGCGATGGCCGTGCTCGTCCCGGCGCTGGGAACCGGCCCTGCGCAAAAGCTCTTGCGGCTGCAGGGGGTTATCCGCGGACGCGGCCGATCCCGTCTGGGTTGTGTCGGCCCGTGTGCAAAAATATTTTTCCGCGGTGTAACCTGCCTTGCCGCCGCGCGAACTGACCCGGAGCACAGGAAAGTGATAGCCGCCGAGGCGCAATATCGGGACTGGATGGTTGCCGCCCTTGGCGGCGACGCCGCGTCCTATCGCCGGCTGCTTGCGGCGCTCACCGGACACCTGCGCGCTTATTATGTCAGGCGGGTCGGTCCCGCCACGGCGGAGGATTTGGTGCAGGAGACGTTAATCGCCGTTCACAGCCGCCGGGCCACCTACGATCCGGCCCAACCCTTGACGGCCTGGGTGTATGGCATTGCCCGCTACAAGCTGATCGACGAGTTCCGCCGCGCGCGCCGCCGCGCCAGCGTCCCGCTCGAGGATGCCGGGGAATTGTTCGCCGCTGACGAAACCGAGGCGTTGTCGGCCCGCCGCGACGTGGAACAGCTGCTGCGCCGCCTGCCGCAAGCCAAGCAGCGTCTGGTGCGCGCCGTGAAGCTGGACGGCAGTTCGATCGCCGAGGTTGCGCAACAGACCGGCTTGTCCGAAGCGGCCGTCAAGGTCGGCGTGCACCGTGCTGTGAAAAGCATGGGAGAGGAGCTAGGAGGGGATCGTGCGGACTGACGATCTGATCGACGCCCTTTCGGGCAATTTGACGCCGGCCCCGCGCGGCATGGTCGCCAAGCGGCTTTTCGCGGGTCTGCTGCCCGGCATGGCGGCGGCTTTCCTGATCCTGGTCTTCACGCTCAGGCTGCGCCCCGACCTGGCGACGGCGATCACCGGCGCGGCCTTCTGGATCAAGTTTGTCTATACCTTTGCGCTCGCGGGCCTGGGGCTGTGGCTGGTCGAGCGTCAGTCGCGTGCCGGCGCAAGCGCGGCCGTGCCGGGTTGGCTGCTGCTGGTGCCGGTTGTTTTGCTGTTGTCGGTCGCGGCGCTGCAGCTCAGCGCTCCCCAGGCGGATTGGCATGCCCTGACGATGGGGCGCACGGCCCGGGTCTGTTCGTCCCTGATCCTGTTCTTCTCGCTTCCGATCTTTGCCGGGCTTTTCTGGGCGATGCGCGCGCTCGCCCCGACGCGCCTTGTCCTGGCCGGGGCGAGCGCCGGGCTGCTGGCGGGCGCCGCCAGTGCGACCTTGTATGGCCTGCATTGCCCGGAAGTCGCCGCGCCCTTCATCCTGAT
>CAZYGO010000002.1:0-2906 GCA_964647455.1 uncultured Rhizobium sp. | reverse complement strand
CTATTACGCCGAGAAATTGCGGCTGCAGCGTTACGATCTGGATGATGGAGCATTGCGCCCGTACTTTGCGCTCGACCGCATGATCGAAGCCGCCTTCTTCACGGCGGAAAGGCTATTCGGCCTGTCCTTCCGCGAAAGGCGGGACGTGCCGGTCTATCATCCCGATGTGCGGGTATGGGAAGTGGCGCGCCACGGCCGTGTCATCGGCCTGTTCTATGGCGACTATTTTGCGCGCGCCTCCAAGCAGGGCGGGGCCTGGATGTCGTCCCTGCGCGACCAGCAGAGGCTGGACGGCGAGGTTCTTCCCATCATCCTCAACAACTGCAATTTCGCCAAGGTCGAGCCCTGCCTGCTGTCCTTCGACGATGCCCGCACCCTGTTCCACGAATTCGGCCATGCCCTGCACGGCCTGCTCAGCCAGGTCGAATTCCCGCGCCTGTCCGGCACCAATGTGGCGCGGGACTTTGTCGAGCTGCCGTCGCAGCTCTATGAGCATTGGCTGGAGCAGCCGGAAATCCTCGCCCGCTTCGCCCGCCATCACCGGACCGGCGAAGCGATGCCGCGCGAATTGCTGGACCGTCTGCTGGCGGCGCGCAATTTCAACCAGGGCTTCGCCACGGTGGAATTCCTCGCCTCCGCCTTCATCGACCTGGAATTCCATGCCGGCGGCGACGTCTCGTATGCCGATGCGGTGCTGGCGCGCGCGATGGACCGCATCGGCATGCCGCGGGAAATCGCCCCCCGCCATGCCGCCCGCCATTTCGGCCATGTCTTCGGCGGCGACGGCTACAGCGCCGGCTATTACGCCTATCTCTGGGCGGAGGTGCTGGATGCCGACGGCTTTGGCGCCTTCAAGGAAGCCGGCGATGTCTTCGATCCCGCCACCGCGGCGCGGCTTCTTGACCATGTCTACGCCGCCGGCGGCACACGCGACTTCGCCGAGGCCTATCGCGCCTTTCGCGGCCGCGATCCCAGGATCGAAGCATTGCTGGAGGGGCGTGGCCTCCTGGAAGGGGCGGCCTAGCCCTTCGCGGCCAGCTGCCTGGGGGCCCCCGACGGCGCCGCCATGTGATCGATCACCATGATGATGCCGTTCCGGGAGCGCACGTCATAGATGGCAATGTCGGCGGTCCGGCCGCGCTCGTCCATCAGGATGATGTTGGTCGGCCCGTTCATCCGGGCGGTCAGCACGCCGCCGGCGACGGTGCGCATCTTCACTTCGCCACCACCTTCGCTGATCTGCTGCAGCAGGGCCTGGGAATCGAACTTGCCCGGCACCACCAGATAGCCGATGCGCTGCGCCAGCTGCGCCTTGTTCGCGGCCCCTTCGGTGTTGAAGACCGCGTCCATTGGGGCGAAAACGGTGAACAGGCCGTTGCCCTTCAGCGCCGCGGCAATGCCGGAATCGCGCAACGCTGCCGCCAGCCGCACATGCTCGGGCGAGGCGGAAAGGTTCGCCAGCAGGTCATGGTCCGGCAGCATGGCCTGGCCGCCGATCATCGGGTTGGACATTTCGGAGTTGGTCTGGCTCACCGGGCGGGAATCGCCCAGTCCGGAAACCGCGCCCAGCGCACCGCCGATCGCCATGGCGGCGCCGGCGGCAAATCCGGCAATGGCTGCGCGTTTCATGGAACCTGCCTTCCGAACCTCAGGCAGGAAACGCGCGAGGCGGCGCCCTGTTCCGGTTCGTTAACGCTGCTCCAGCTCTTCCCTAAACAGTTCCAGAGCCAGCCAGCGCTCCTCGTCGGCGTCCTTCTGGGCGCGCAGGGCCGCCAGCTTTCCGGAAAGTTCCGCGAAGGCAGCCGGATCGCGGGCGTAAAGCCCCGGATCGGAAAGCTTCTGCTCCAGCGCCGCCATCTCGATTTCCGCGGCCGCGATCTTTTCCGGCAGCACCTTCAGGGCATGGGCGTCGGAGAAGTTCATCTTGGCGGGGCGTTCCTTGCGGGGCCGTTCCACCGTCTCTTTTCTGGACGCCTTCGCCTTGACCGGCTCGGGCACGCCTTTCTGGGCCAGCATGTCGGAATAGCCGCCGGCATATTCGGCAAAGCGGCCATCGCCTTCCGCCGCCACGATCTGGGTCGCCACCCGGTCGAGGAAATCGCGGTCATGGCTGACAATCAGGGCGGTGCCCGGATAATCGGCGATGACTTCCTCCAGAAGGTCCAGCGTCTCGAGGTCGAGATCGTTGGTCGGCTCGTCCAGCACCAGGAAGTTGGAAGGCGTGGCGAACAGCCGGGCCAGCAACAGCCGCGCCCGCTCGCCGCCCGACAGCACCTTGACCGGCGTGCGCGCCTGGGCTGGCGTGAAAAGAAAGTCCTGCAGATAGTTCATGACATGGCGCGGCTTGCCCGCCACCATCACCGTGTCGCCCGAACCGTCGGTGACGGCGGCCGCCAGCGATTGTTCGGGATGCAGCTTGGAGCGGCTCTGGTCCAAAGTCGCCATCAGCAGGCCCTGCCCCAGCTTGACGTTGCCCTTCTGCGGCGCAAGCTGGCCGGTCAGCAGCTTGAGCAGCGTCGTCTTGCCCACGCCGTTCGGCCCAACCACGCCGATGCGGTTGCCGCGATGGATGCGCAAGGTGAAGTCGCGCACGATCTGGCGGTCGCCATAGGCGAAACCGACACCCTTGGCGTCGATCACCTTGGTGCCGCTGCCGGCGCCTTCCGCCGCCTCCATCCTGACATTGCCGAGCTGGCGCAGCTGCTCGCGCCGGTCCTTGCGCATGCCCTTGAGCCGCTCCAGGCGCCCGACATTGCGCTTGCGCCGGGCGGTGACGCCATAGCGCAGCCAATCCTCCTCCATGGCGATCTTGCGCCCCAGCTTGTGCCGTTCGAGTTCCTCCTGCTCCAGGATCTCGTCGCGCCAAGCCTCGAACCCCGCAAAGCCGCGGTCGAGCGTCCGGGTCA
>CAZYGO010000001.1:0-4095 GCA_964647455.1 uncultured Rhizobium sp. | reverse complement strand
CTGCTCACGGCCTATGCCCAATCGGCGGCCACGCTCAACCTGCTGCGCGCTTTTGCCCAGGGCGGTTATGCCGACCTGCACAATGTGCATCGCTGGATGCTGGGCTTCCTGGCGGATTCGCCGGCCAGCGAAAAATACCAGGGTCTCGCACAGCGCATCACCGAAGCGCTCGAATTCATGGATGCCATCGGCATCAATTCCGGCTCGGTGCAGCAGTTGCGCGGCACCGATTTCTACACCAGCCATGAAGCGCTGCTGCTGAACTATGAGCAGGCGATGACCCGCATCGATTCCACCAGCGGCGACTGGTACGACACCAGCGCCCATATGCTGTGGATCGGCGACCGCACCCGCCAGCCGGACGGCGCCCATGTCGAGTTCATGCGCGGCATCAAGAATCCCATCGGCCTGAAATGCGGCCCCAGCCTCGATCCCGAGGAATTGCTGCGGCTGATCGACATCCTCAACCCCGGCAACATTCCCGGCCGCCTCACGCTCATCGCCCGCTTCGGCGCCGACAAGGTGGCCGAGAAGCTGCCGCCCATGGTCCGCGCCGTGCAGCGCGAGGGCAGGAAGGTGGTGTGGTCGTCCGATCCCATGCACGGCAACACCATCAAGCTGCCTTCGGGCTACAAGACCCGCCCGGTGGACCGCGTGCTGGAGGAGATCCGCACCTTCTTCGCCGTGCACCGCGCCGAAGGCACCCATGCCGGCGGCGTTCATTTCGAGATGACCGGCCAGAACGTCACCGAATGCCTGGGCGGCGCGCAGGGCCTCAAAGAAGTGGACCTGAAGGACCGCTACCAGACCGCCTGCGATCCCAGGCTCAATGCCAGCCAGGCGCTGGAGCTGGCCTTCCTGCTGGCGGAAGGCATCCGCGACGAGCGGATGAAGTCGGCGGGGTTCACGAGCGGCGCGCGAAGCGCGTGAGCGGATCCGGTGGATCTGCGAAAGCATGTGAACGCCGCGAGCTTGGGCGAGCGGCAACGGGAATTCTAGTTCGGGCGTAGGCAAGCGATGGGCATTGCTCGATTACTCGCCAAGGGCTGGCTTCTCTTCTGCCTGGTGGCGGGCGGCCATGCCTTGCACCTGGCGCTGGCGTCGGGCGAGGCGCCGTCCCAGGCCTGGCTCGCCATCGGCGTCTGCGTCCTGCTTTTCGCCGCCATGGGCCTGCTGTTCGTCGGCGGCTTCGGCGTCTCGGGCGGCCTTCCCGGCACGCCGCTGGCCGCCTGGCTGAAGCCGCACCATCTCATCCCCGGCTTCAACGAGATCGTCTTCCTGGTTTTTGTCGCGGTCAGCTTCGTCGTCCAGGTGGCGCTGGCGCCCGCGACGCTCGATCTGCCCTGGGCCGGGGCGCTGGAGGGCGCCGTCACCTTCGCCATTCCCGGCCAGCTGGCGCTGGTGCGGGCGCTCGACGCCTGCAACATGGATGGCGGCCGGGTCTTCTCCGCCGCCTTTTCCTGGGCGCTGGCGGTGATCTATCTGGCCAGCGCCTGTTCGCGGCTGAAGCTGCAGGCCGGGCTGATCCGGCTGGAGCAGGGCCAGAAGCCGGAGATCATCGGCCCGGCCCTGCGGGCCTTCATTTATGGCGTGGTGGCGGTGGCGGCGATCCAGTTCCTGGTGATGGGCTCGGTCTTTCCGCTGCTGGGCTGCGCCGCCTATGCCGATATCACCGGCGCGCTGCTGACCGGCCTGGCGCCCTTGACGACGGCTTATCTCATCGTCGCCGCCATGGCCTCGCTGCTGGCCAGCGCGCCGGAGGCTTGATCACTGCCGGCCTTCTCCGACGACTTGACGCAATCCCAAAGCCGACAACGGGTTTCCCAAAAGACCGCTCACCATCGCGGCCTGGATGCGGGTTGCGGGCCACAGCTTGGACAGCGGACCGGCAATGCGATCCCGAACGAAGGGCAATATCCTGCTGTCGGACTGGTACACCGGCGTGAACATCCAGGTCAGCGCCTGATATAGCCGGACATGTCCGCGCCGCGCCGCGATGGCTCCAGCGATGCCGTCCGCGAGGCTGGGGGCAATTTGCAGGCTTCGGGCGAGGGACCAGGCATCGAGAAGGGCCATGTTGGCGCCCTGGCCAAGTTGTGGACTGGCCGAATGCCAGGCGTCGCCGATATGAATCAGCGACTGATCCGACGGTTCGGCCAGCGTGCGGTGCGCGTAGCGTGCGAAGGTCAATTGCGACGGTTCGCCTATTTGCAGCAGCAGGGCGCGCGTCGCCGGCCACAGCGTTTCAACATGCGATTTCCATCTGTCCAATCCCGCGGCCTGCCACCGGGCGAAATCTTCGGCCCGCAAGGACCAGAAGAACGCGGCCTGGGGGCGGCCGCTTTCGCCCATCCCCATCGGCATGACACCGGCCATGGTGCTGGACCGGCGGTAACGTTGCGTCAGCGCATTGGGCTCGAAGCCGGCGCCGTCCGGCCAGTCCAGGCTTGCCCACAATGCGCCATAAGCCAGCTGCTGCCCGCAAGGAGGCGCCAGCGATGACCATGTTCCCAATGCATCGACGACAAGATCGAAACCGGCGCTTTCGCTGCCATCCTGAAACAGCAGGTACCGCCGTCCGGCCTGGAGCCTGCTTGCCTCGATAAGACGTCCGGTCTCGATCGGAATGCCATGGGCCACGATCGCTTCATGCAATGCGGAAAAAAGGCTGGCTCGGTGTATCCCCAGGCCGAACGCATCCCTTCGGCCCAAAGCCGCATATTTAACGTCTAGAACGACCTGTCTTCCCGCCATGCCATGGAGCCGGTCGATGCGTGCCCCCGCGTGCAGTATTCGTTCGCTCAGTCCGAGCGCGTGCAGCACCGCCAGGCCGGTGGGCTGGAGCATGAGGCCCGAGCCGACAGGCCTGGGGCGATCGAATTGCTCGAAAAGCGTGACTTCGTGGCCCTGGCGGCCCAGCAGAAGAGCCGACGCCAGACCGCACGGTCCGCAGCCCGCAACGGCGATCCTGTAGCGCGGCATAATCTGCTGAACCCGGTGCCC
Source organism: uncultured Rhizobium sp. (assembly GCA_964647455.1). Lineage (GTDB taxonomy): Bacteria > Pseudomonadota > Alphaproteobacteria > Micropepsales > Micropepsaceae > Rhizomicrobium. The sequence goes on along the minus strand of CAZYGO010000001.1, from coordinate 1,092 downwards.
CGAACGATCATGCCCCGTTTGCGCCGCAAGGCGCCATAGGGCCCTGCGTCAGGCCGGCATTGCGCGGATGATAAAGCCGCGCACGCCGCGCAGCATCTCCGTCGCGCGCGTCTCGATCCGCGCCAGCAGCACCCGTCGCTTCAGCACCCGCGCCAGGCGGCGCGTGGCAAACGGCGTGCCGCAGACGAAATGCAGCAGCGGCCCGAAATTCTCCATCGCGATGGCGCCCAGGGCATAGAGGCCGGGCAGCTCGGTCTCGAAGCTGGAGGACAGCGGCAGCGTGCAGCCGGTGCGCGCGATCGCCTGGCGCACGCGCGGGCTGAGGAAGGCAAGGCGGTTGAGGTCCGGCCGGAAGCCGGTCGAGGCGAAGACATGGTCGCAGGTCAGCTTGCGGCCGCCCGACAGCGCCAGATGCGCCTTGCCGTCTTCTTCCCAGGCGCCCTCGACGGTCTGGCCCAGGACCTCGGGCACCTTGCCCATGATCTTGTCGCGCATGAACCAGCCCGCGGCCGGCTTCATGTGGCTGCGGATCGCGCGCATGCGCCAGGGACGCGGCAGGCGGTAGAACAGCTGCGGCAGCTTCGCCACCAGCAGCGAACGCCAGCCCTGGCCGAAGGGCGCTGGCGGGTTGGTCAGCAGCTGCCAGGGCGACAGCGCCTTGGGATCGGGCAGGTTGTGGTATTCGATCACCGGATCGCGCGCCAGCATCGTCACCCGCGCGCCGGCTTCATGCAGCTCATAGGCGAGATTGACCGCCGAGGCGCCGGCACCCAGCACCACCGTCTCCTTGCCGGCGAAACGCTCGACATTGCGGTGCTCGAAGGAATGCGAGGCCAGGTGCGCGGGCAGGGCCTTGAGCACCGCCGGGGTATGGGCGAAATGGGTGATGCCCACCGCCATCACCACCTGGAGGCTGCGAACCTGTTCGCCATCCTCCAGGGTCAGCAGGTAGCCGTGTTCGTCCCGGTCCAGCCCCGTGACCATGCGCTGGTCGAGGTCGGGAACATGGCGGGCGCGGAACCAGTCGGCATAATCGATGAAGGTCTGCAGCGGCACCGGCACGTTGAGGTCGCCGTAAGGCTTGCCGGTCTG